>CAYLNF010000019.1:0-18241 GCA_964385165.1 uncultured Sulfurimonas sp. | reverse complement strand
AAGTTGGGTGGATACTCTTTGATACAGGTAGATTATCTAGTAAAAATTTCTCAAAATTTCGCATTCTTTTAGTGCCTATATGTTGGTATGGAATTATATATATACTCTAGTTAAATACTGATTAAGTATCACTATTTTTATACACCTTAATAAAAAACTGAAACCCATCTCTCTCAAACAAAAGTAAAGCAAAATCTTTAAAGTTTGATATATGTTCTCTTAGTGAATCCTGATTTTTAACTAAACTATCATTACTCTCTAAAAGATGATCGCCCACTTTTAGATTGTAGTGTTTAGCTCTATCTTCAATTTTTGTAATATATAAGTTTTTATCAAAATATATACCTTTTTGTTCTAAAAAAGTATCACTTAAAAAACCACCGCCATACCTCTTAGCCACTACTACATTTAGATTTAAGATTTTAGAATCTCTTTTAATTTTAACTCTATACTCTTTACCAACTTTAGAGAAAAGAATCTTTTTCATAAATGATGATAAACTCCCAACTTTTTTAGAATCAAACTCTAAAATAGTATCACCCTTTTTAAATCTATTTTTTATCATAAAGGGGTCACTTTGAGAAACTACAACTTTTCTACCTTTTTTTACAACCCTTATACCTATATCACCATAATCTTTATTTTTTGAATATAAAAAATGTTTTAGATAACTTTTTTCAATTATACCCTTTGGAGTAACAACACCCTCTAGGGAACAACAGCTTGTGATTAGAAGAGTTGGGTAGGAAGTTTTAGTATTAAACTTAGCAAAACTATTTAAACCAATCTGTTTTTTTGTAACGATTCCCTCAACTGCTTTTGTTTTATTTACAGATGCTACACCAAGCGAGTAGTTTATGTTAAATCTAAAAGGGTATCTAAAATATTTTTTATTTTTTACCAAGTAGAGAGATAAAAAAGGATCTTTTTTTATAATTTTACTATTTTGTAAAGTTTTTAGATTTTGTGTAAAGATTAATCTTTTTGTTTTGGAGATAGGAATCTCAAGATTATCACCAACAATAGTTGAAGAATCTATAATCTTTTGCTTACAAGATTCATAACCACCTTGACAAGCATAAAGATTTAGAAAAAGAAAATTGAGTAAAAGTAATACTCGGAGCAACTATTTAGCTCCGAAAGGATTCATACCACCCATATTACCGAGCATACCCATAGCACTATTTTGCTCATTTTGTTTTACCATTTTATAAGCATCGTTCATAGCACCAATTAGTAAAATTTGAAGTGAGTCTTTATCTTCCATAAGTGAATCATCAATATTTATATCGATAACCTCACCCTTTCCATCGATACTAACTTCAACCATACCACCACCAGCTTTTACGCTAAAAGTTTTAGATTCTAACTCTGCTTGAAGTTTAGAGGCATTCTCTTGCATCCCCTCAAGCATCTTAGCCATATCGCCCATATTACCAAACATAATTTAGATATGATCCGCTATTAGTTCGATATTGTTATCATCATCTAAGATAACAACTTTTGGTTGATAACTCTCAAGCTCTTTTTCATCATAAGTCGCATAAGCTACTATGATTACTTTATCACCTGGATGAACTTTTCTTGCTGCCGCACCATTTAGACAGATATCACGCTTACCACGCTCACCTAAAATGATATAAGTTGTAAAACGCTCACCATTATTTACATTTAGAATCTCAACTTTTTGTCCAACTCTCATTTTTGAAGCTTCTAAAAGTTCCTCATCTATTGTTATAGAACCAACATAGTTTAGGTTAGCATCAGTTACAGTAGCACGATGAATTTTACTATAAAGCATATCGATTAACATAAACTTTCCTATCTACCCATCTGCTTTTGCATCTCTTTAGGTGAGATAGCCTCATCCCATAGTTCAGCATCAATTACAAACTCTTCAACAACATCACCACCGATAAGATGTTCAGAAACGATACGATCTATCTTCTCTTTAGTTAAAGCTGTATACATTGTATGACCCGGCTCAATTAACATAACTGGACCTGAAGAACATCTGTTCATACATGAAGTACGAATCGGTTGAACTGTACCCATAATTCCCTCTTGCATTAGCTTTTGAGCTAAATACTGAAAAAGATCTTGAGTTTGAGGTGTAACACATGATGGTTTTGGCATACCTGGAGGAGCAGATTGCTCACATTTGAAGATATAAAATGCCGGTTGAGGGATTCCCATAAGAATAGTCCTTAAATTTTTTCGCAATTATAGCAAAAAATCTAATTATATAAATATATTAAAATAAATAAGTTTAATATTTTAAGAAACAAACAACTTTTTCGATATAATCGCATCAATACAATTATACATTTAGGGAAATTTAAAATTGAAAAAAATCATACTATTACTATTATTTATCACCTCTTTGTTTGCTGATCCTAAAGTTTATGTAGGTTCAAGTGTTGGAATCGTTGATGAGAGCTTCACAAATGGTGTCGATGCTAAAACATCTAGTGTTGTTACTAAGATTAAAGTTGGTTATGGTGTTCGTGAAGCTTATGCTGTTGAGATCTCTTTTGATTATATAAAAAACAATTCAAAGATTTTTTCAAGTGATCCTAGTACAAAATATGATGGTGATAAATTTGGTTTCGACCTAAATCTTATAAAAGCATTTGACCTTAACTACAAAGCACTACCATTTATAAAAGCTGGTTTTGGTTCTGGTTATTTTAAAATAGATAGAGAGATACAAGATAAACTCTACTACGGTTCATTTAATCTATCAACAGGTCTATTTATACCAATGAGTGAAAGTTTTGATTTTGAAGTTGGATATGAGTACAAAAGTATCTCTTATGAAGCTATCGATACAATCGCTCAACAAGTAAGATATGAATCAAATACAAACATAGCCTATTTTGGTTTCAATGTAAGATACTAAGGATAAATATGAAACTTTTTAAAAATCTACTACTAACTACAACTACCATATTTTTTATAGCTTGTGGTGATAACACGACACAAAGTATCACAAGCGATATAGATAAACTAAGTATAGATGAAAAGATGGATCAGCCAACAGATATTTACTCAACTGATGAGATGAAACTACACGCTAGTGTTAGCTTCAAAGATTCAACAACTGATGATGCTACAAACAGTGTAAAATGGGTTAGTTCAAACTATGAGATTATGAATCAATACTATTCAACATCTTTACCAGTATCTAATTCTGGCGATGCCAACATAACAGCTAGTTATGGTGAATTTAACGATACCATTCAACTACATATAATTGGTTTAACAGATATAAATAACTCTTGGAGTATCGTATCAAGAGATATAAACTCAACAGGTGATTTTATTTTAAAAGCTGAGGGTAATTTTAGTGATGGTGTAAACAATAAAGAGATTCTAAGAAATATCTCTTGGTATAGCTCAAACCTAGATGATACAATCGTAGTAGATGATGATTACACAGTTACAATCACTATCGATTCTACTGGTGAGAGAAATATAACAGCTAGATTATTTGATAACAATGAAACTGATAAAGTTTTAGAGTTAAATATACCACTTTCATAAATTTTAATAGAGAGTTATTTTAGATTCAATAACTCTCTAACAACTTCCCTATCATCAAATGGGAATCTCTCATCATAGATGATTTGCTCCACTTCGTCACCTTTACCTAGTATAACAACAACCTCTTCACCATCTTGATCATCAAGAGCCATCTCTATCGCTTTTTTTCTGTTTAGTTCGATAACTATATTTGTCATATCATCTATACCACTAATAACATCATCAGCGATAGCTTGTGGATCTTCAAATCTTGGGTTATCACTTGTTATATAAACCTTTTTAGCTAAAGAGGCAGCAACTTTTCCCATCATAGGTCTTTTCACTCTATCTCTATCACCACCAGCACCAAACACCACTAAAAGCTCTTTCTCTCTTAGGGCATTTAAAACTTGTTGCATACCATCTGGAGTATGAGCAAAATCAACTATAACATTTGGTAGTTCACAAACCTGTTCCATCCTACCACTTACTCCAGCAAAATTATCTACAACCTCTACCACATCCTCTAGTTTTTTACCAGTTAAGATATGTGTAGCACCTATCGCACAAACAAGATTATAAAGGTTAAAGAAACCGTGTAGAGATGAAGTGAAAGGTACAACCTCTTGAAAATGTTGTAAAATCCCACTAGAAGCGTTGTTTAAAGAGTATGCTATAAGTTTATAAGTAGCATTATTTTCTATACCATAAGTAAAAGTATTTTTTATATTGAAAGAGGCTTTTGGTTCATCTTTATTTATAAGTTTTTTAGATTCATCTTGAAAAAAGCTATTTTTAACTGCTATATACTCACCTAAAGTTTTATGGTAATCTAAATGATCTTGTGTGATGTTAGTTAAAATCTTAAGCTCAAAATCTAAACCCTCGATTCTTTTTTGAACAATAGCATGGGAGCTTACCTCCATGATAAAAAATTCACAACCAGCCTCAACAGCTTGATATATATGTTTATAGATATTTAATACAGATGGTGTTGTGAGTGATTTACCCTCTATAACTTCATCATTCATAAAGAAACCACGAGTACCTTGCATAGCAGTTTTATAACCTAAATCAAGTAAAAAAGAGTAGATAGCACTAGCAGTTGTTGTTTTACCATTTGTACCTGTGATACCCACGATTTTTATCTTATCAACACCAAACAAAGAGGCAATATCCTCTATCTTAATGATAGAGTGTGCTTGATTCTCTTTAGCATTTTCTAAATATTTTTTATTTTGTGTTGTTAAAACAAAAGCAGTTTGTGAGTCACACTCTTGGGAGTTCTCAGTAACAAACTTAAACTCTTGATTTGGTAATTCAATTTTCAATATCTAACCCTTTTTTATTATGTGATGATACTTTTTCTAGTAGTTCTATCAGTTTTGTATCGTTTGGATAAACTTTTAAAGCACTCTCTAAATATGAAAAAGCCATATCATCAAAATTGTGTTCAATAAGAGAATCTAAAAAATCTAAAAAATCATCTTTCTCTGTGATTATAACCTTAGTAGAAAACATTATATTCTCAAAAATCTCTTTAAAATCTTCCCCTCTATCAACAATAGCTTTAAAGTCTTGGTACAAGATACCATCTTCATAGATTAGTTTATCTTTAATAGGGTCAGATAAAACTTCAGATATTTTTTCTAAAGCACCATCAAGATTTTGGATAAGCTCATCAATGATAATATCTGCTGTCTCCTCATCCTCCTCTCGTAGAATCTCATAGTAGTCAAATAAAGCCTCTGCTCCACCTTCACCACTCATAGCCATCTCTGAGAGAATTACACCATTATACGCCTCTTTTGAGTTTGGATAACTTTGTAAAACTTGCGCATACTTATCTAGGGCATCTTTATAGTTAGATTTTGAAAAACTATCTTTTGCTTTAGTTAATATTTTATGCTTACTTATTAAACTCATAATCAACCAGTTTTATAGATTATCTATATCGTTTTCCATACCAATAGGTACATTAACAACAACTAACTCTGGGTGTATATCCATTCTAAGTTGTCTCTCTACACCATACTTAAGAGTATTACCACTACTAGCACAACCAACACAAGCACCTTTTAACTGAACATAAACTTTAGCATTTTTAACAGTGATAAAAGATATATCTCCACCATCAAGTGCTAATGATGGACGAACTTTATCTATAACATTTTTAACTGGTGGTATTAACTCTTCATCTGTAAATGGAATCATTTTTTTTCCTTATCTAATATATAATTTTTTTAGAACATAAAATATGACAATATCGCTTAACTAATCATAAAAAATATTATTAACTAAAATATTTTACTCTTGTAGGGATAGAACTTCACCCACATAGCTTGATTTTCTCATACCAACTAAAATATAATCTATATCACCCTCACTCATCAAATATCTCAAAGCACACTCTTGAAGTGATAAAACACAATCTTCAAAAAACTCTTTTAACTGTTTTCTTGTATTTTTAGAACACTCAAATAGAACCATCTTTCTATACTCTTGTAAAAACATATCTATAAAAGTAAAAATAGTTTCAACATTATCTTTATCGATAGATTCTAAACTCTTTTTGATATGTGGAATAATCTGAGTATAAAGAAATGAATCATAATCCCCAATCCAACCAAATTTATGTTTGTTATCATCTAACTGCTCTATCAGATTATATAATGGCTTTAGTGTTTTATTATCACTAACCTCTAGTAATTCATTTAGATGATTATAGTATTGTGTACTCTCATCATAATCAGCCAATCTATACATTAAACCGTTATACTGAGCATTTAATGGTCTATTTGCCAAAACTCTTAAGTTGTTTTTCTTTGCCCATTTGGCACATTTTAAACCATCTCTCTCTAAAATGTTTATAGGTAGCTCAATAGTAGTAAAACTATGTTTATCATTACCTATCTCCTTAGCAGCATCCTCTGCTAATGTGAGTAGATCCTCATAAGGTAAAAACTCCTCACTATTACGAGGTTTTGAAAAACTGTTTGAACTGATACCATAAGATTTTATACGACCATTTTGAATCTCTAACTCCAAAGCTAAAAAAGCATCAAAAACTCTTCTATACATCTCATCTAGTCTATCATCTTTCTCAACACCTTTATTTATAGCATCAAAGATATAATACTCTGGATTATGAATCAAATAACAATCTATAAATTTTCTATCCAATCTTTTTAGTGAATTTGTTAATTGATCCTCTAAAAATGATTGAGATATAGAGTGGTAACAATCTTGACTATACTCAACAACCTCTTCAAAAGGGTTCTCTTTATGTCTTTGTAAATTACTGTTTTGAATATAGCCAAACTTACTAACGATCTCTACTTCATCTTTTTTATCATCATCAAACTCATTAAAAGCTAAAGCTATCGCTCTTTCTGCTCCACCATCCATATAGTTAGATGATGTATCTATCATCTTTATACCAGATTCTATCGCAAATCTTAATGCTTCAATATGTAAAGGGTTATAGTCACTTATTCTATATGTTCCAAATGCGAAATCACTCATAATTATCTCACTTTTTGTTTAACTGTTTTGGATTGTTTAAAACCTCTTTGATTTAGAGGAGATTTTTGAAGGGGTATTGAACTTAACCCAAAAAAGGGAAAGTTCAATAGGTATCTACTAAATTATACTAATTCGATAAATGCCATAGTCGTAGCATCACCACGACGGATTCTAGTACGAGTAATTCTAGTATATCCACCATTACGGTCAACATACTTAGGAGCTATCTCATTTACTAAAGTTTTAGTTGCTTCTTTACTTTGAAGCGCAGCGAATACTGTTCTGTGAGCGTTAGAATCATTTTTAGTAGCAACTGTGATTAGTTTCTCTACATATGAACGAAGCTCTTTAGCTTTCATAACAGTAGTTTCAATTTTACCATGTTCAATTAACGAAATACTAAGGTTCTTAAGTAAAGCAGCACGGTGTGCACTTGTACGACCTAGTTTACGGTATCCATGACGATGTCTCATCTATTATCCTCTAATTAAGCCTTTTCGGCTTCTATTTTCTTTTTTAATGCTTTAACAACATCATCTGAAAGATTAGCACCAACTGCAAAACCAAACTCTTGCACTTTATCTACAATCTCATCATATGATTTTTTACCAAGGTTTTTAACATTTTTTAAGTCGTTTGTACTCATTAATGTAATTTCACCAATTAGTTTTATGTTTGATCTATCAAGACAGTTGAAACTTCTAGCACTTAATCCTAAACTATCAATATTAGTTGTTAGTTTTTTAAGATCTGGGCTTTCTTCAACTCTTTCAATAGTAGCTGGAGCTTTAATACTAATCTCACTGTTAAATACAGCTAATTGAGCATACATAACTTCTAAAGAGTTTCTAAACGCATCTAATGGAGTAATTTGTCCATCAGTTTTAATGTTCATAATAACTCTTTCAAAGTTAGGATTATCTTCAACTAAAACATTTTCAATTTTATATGTCGCAGAACGAACTGGAGTGAAATAAGCATCAAGTGCTATATAACCATCTTCAAGTTCATCGTAAGTATCCTCACTAGCAACATACCCTATACCTTGTGCAATTTTAATGCTGAAGTTAAGGTTTGAGTCCTCATTTAATGTCGCTAAAGGCGCATCAGGAGTAACTATCTCAACTTCATCAGTAGTTAAGTCACTTCCTTTTATAGTACAAGGACCTGTAAAGCTGTAATTGATCTCAGCTTCACTAACTTCATTAGTAAGTTTAAAACGAATCTCTTTAAGATTTAAAATAAAATCTGAGATATCTTCAAGCATACCACGCACAGAGTCAAACTCGTGTTTAGCACCCTCTATTTTAATAGCAATTGGAGCATAACCAACTGAGCTACTTAACAAAAAACGGCGAAGTGGATGAGCTAAAGAGATAGCATAACCTGTTTCAAAAGGGAATGCCATAATGTTAGCTTCATTCTCACTAATCTGTTCCACTTCAAACTCTTGAGGAGTTAGTGGAGTAGTTTTGATTTTATTCATTAATACGCCTTTTTTATTTAATTACTATTTCGAGTAAAGCTCAACGATTAAACGCTCTTCTACTGGGATTACAACTTCTTCACGCTCTGGTAAACGAGTGAAAATACCAAACACTTTATCAGCATCGATATCAACCCATGGAGCTAAACCAGTTTGATTAGTTAATTCCATAGCACGAACAATTTGAACATTCTTTTTACTTGCTTCACGAACTTCTATCTTTTGACCCGGTTTAACACGGTATGAAGGGATATCAAGTTTTTTACCATCTACAAGGATGTGACCATGTGTTACAAGTTGACGAGCGAATCTACGAGTAGATGCGAATCCCATTCTGTAAACAACATTGTCTAATCTTTGTTCAATTAAAGAGATAAGGTTTGTACCTGTATTACCATCTTTTCTTTTTGCTTCAACGAATAAAGCACGGAATTGTTTCTCAGAAACACCATACATAAATTTCGCTTTTTGCTTCTCATTAAGTTGTAAACCATACTCAGAAACTTTCTTACGTCTTTGACCATGTTGACCAGGACCGTAAGGTCTTTTTTCTAATGCAGATTTACCTGCTAAACGACGCTCACCTTTAAGGTTAAGACTTACACCAAATCTTCTTTCGATTTTTTCTACTGGACCTCTATATCTTGCCATCAGTAATCTCCTTAAACTCTACGACGCTTAGGTGCGCGACAACCGTTATGTGGTAATGGTGTAACATCTTTCATAAATGTAACACGGATTCCTTCGATTGCACCAACAGCTTTAACTGCAGTTTCACGACCTGAACCAGGACCTTGAACTTTAATACCAAGTTCTTTAATACCATGTACTTGTGCTTTTTCAACAGCAGCTTCAACAGCAGCTTGTGCAGCAAATGGAGTTGATTTTTTAGAACCTTTAAATCCTAATGAACCAGCAGAACTCCAAGCAATCATGTTACCCATCTCATCTGTAATAGTTACAAGTGTGTTGTTGAATGATGCAGCGATATGACAAATACCTCTAGCAATATTCTTTTTTACTACTTTTTTTCTAACAGCTTTTCTTTTTGCCATACTATAATTCCTTACGCTGCGCCGACAGTTTTACGCTTACCTTTACGAGTACGCGCATTTGTCTTAGTTTTTTGACCACGACATGGAAGACCACGACGGTGACGAAGACCTCTATATGAACCTAAATCCATAAGAGCTTTAATATCCATAGCTACTTTTTTACGTAGATCACCCTCAACCATATGGTTAGCACGGATCTCAGCAGTAATTGCAGCAACATCGTCTTCGCTTAATTCGAAAACTCTTTTGTTTGGGTCAATGTTAGTCGCCGCTAATATTAAGCGAGACGCATGTAAACCGATACCATAGATGTATGTTAATCCATACTCTAATCTTTTCTTTTTAGGTAAATCTACACCAGAAATACGAGCCATGGTTATCCTTGTCTCTGTTTATGTTTTTTAACTTTGCAGATTACTCTTACAATGCCTTTTCTCTTAATAACTTTACAGTCATCACACATCTTCTTAACTGAAGCTCTTACTTTCATGGAAAGTCCTTATTGTTAACATCTTCGCTGTGCCTAGGCAAACAATATATTTTAGCCTGCCAATACTTTTATCAATATAACTAAAATATAAAGATAGAAATACTCTATTTAATTGTGGCACAGCAAAGCGAAATCGGATTATACTCAAATATATTTGAATATTTTATTAAAGTAGAGTTTTTTGTGGTTTTTCTAACGCTTTGAGCTTATAACTTCTTCTATGAATCTCACAATATCCATATTTTAGAATCATCTCAACATGAAGTTTTGTGCCATAACCTTTATGTTTTTCAAAAAAGTATTGTGGATATTTTTTAGCTTCTACTAAAATATCCCTATCATGTGTAACTTTTGCTATGATAGAAGCAGCACTAACCTCTGCTATTTTACCATCTGCTTTTACCATTGTATCCAATCCATTTACACCAAATGTTGTATTTCCATCAAATAGATAACTATCAGCTTTTAGATTTTTCATAATAGATTTCAGCCCTGTTTTTAAACACCAAGAGATTCCATTATCATCTATCTGTTTTGGGGTAAATTTAGCCACATAAAAATCTGAAACTTTTACTATCTCCTCATAAAGGGATTCCCTTTTTTTAGCAGTTAATTTTTTAGAATCGTTTAAACCATCAATACCACTTTTTAAAATACAACCAGCCATAACTAAATCACCAGCTATTGGTCCACGACCAGCCTCATCTATACCACAAAGTATCTCTTTCATCTAATCCCCTATCGCCCATATATTAAATGGGATCATCTCCACCTCTGAGAATGGATGAGCAACCCTACCCTCATAGTTCATCGTTACAGCTGTAACCTTTTTCACTTGATAACTAAATATAAACGCTTCTATCTGTTCAAGCTTTTTAAATAATGATCTCTCATCTGTAAAGGGCATACAAAGTATAACCTCCTCACTATCTTGAATATAAAAGTCGATTCCATCATCATAATAACACTCTATACCAGATTTTAAAAGCTCTAAAAAAATCATATTTTCAAACAATCTACCAAAATGTTTATCTACACTTAGTGCTGATTTTAATGAGGTATCGCAAAGATATAATTTTTTTGTAGCTCTTGAATGGTTTAATTTTTCAACTTGATGGATATAGTTTGTTTTTAGAAGCTTCTCAAAGAGTTTATAAAGTTTATCTTTTGAGATTTTTCTAGTTAATTTAAGCCTCTCATATATCATATATGCTGAAACTTTTTGAGACATCATCTTCGCAGATAGACAAAGTATATCAAACTCCATATCATCAAGTGTATATCTAAGCATCTTTTGAATATATATATTTCTCTCATCTGGATAAACTTTGTGCATAGATGGTAAACCACCAAGCTGAAAAAAATGGTTTAAAGCACTAGAATCGTATTTATGCTCATAAGCTAAAAACTCCTCATAATCAAGTGGATAAAGTTGAAGTGTAGTTAATATATCTATATCAAGATTCTCAACTGATGTTATAATCAACTGAGAAACATTAACAAGTTTTATATCTGGATGGTAGTTATCAAAAACAACAGTTTCTATCTTATTTAATCTACAAAATTTTAGAAGATTCTTATTAAGCTCATCTATATCTATACGGATATCGTTACAGTCGATATAGATATATGAGTTTTTTTTCAAAGATAAAAGGTAGTGTTTTACTAATTTAGTTTTACCACTCTGAGAGATACCATTTATCTGATAACTACCAGAATCTAAAAATAGTTTCCTATAATGAAACTTCTCAATATAAACATCAGTTTTATAAAACTCTTCTAGTAAAATTTCCATCTATATACTCTGAATCAATTTATCATAATCATCATGTGAACCTATCCAAAACCATACAATAATATCTCCAGTTAAAATACCAATAGTTCTATAATTTTGATTTATTCTAGCTGAATAGATAGGTTGAGTAGTGTGGATTTTTTTAAAATGTAAACTAGGATGTGATGGATCTTGTTTAAAAAGTTTATATTGTTTGTTAGCTGTTTTTCTAATAATCTTAGGTAAATTTTTATATGATTTTTTCCATCTCTGATTTATATGGGATATCATACTATTTTAGTGCTAACTCTATTGTATTTTGATTTTTAAAATCATCTAAAGCATCATTAGCTAGTTGTGAGAGTATATCTTGAGTTTCATTAAAACTACTTTCCCATCTTTTTTCAGATCTAATCTCATCGATGATAAATCTAGCAAAAACATCTTGCTCATTTTCAGGAAGAGTTGAAACCTCTTTAAAAGCACTATCTAATAATTTTGTCATAAAAAACAACCTTTCGCTTTTTTACGAAATTATACACTATTTATACCCATAATAAAATATGGGTATAAGTTTCAGTAAACTATTTTAATTTACCATTTCCATAGTTTTTATAAAGATAGTCTGTTATAACTGGAACATCCTCTTTAGCGATTGGTGCTTTAAAAGCATTAATCATCTTCATAACTTTTTCATGCCAAAATTTACGAGATTGTAAACCTTGGTTTTCCATATAACCAAAAGAGTGACACATTAAACAGTTTGCTTGTACAGAATCTACACCTTTTGCTTGTTTTAATTTATAATCGATATTTGGAACTTCGATTTTTCCATCTACTTGTGCAAAAGCAGATCCAACTAATAAACCTGCTATTAATACTAATTTTTTCATCATCAACCCCTAAACAACTGTAACTGTTACTTCATCGATACCGTTATATTTGTATCCACCATGATTCCATAAAACATCTTTAGCAAATGGTTGCTCATCACCAAGTAGGTTAGTAGCTTTTGCCATAAAAGTAACTTTACCACTTTTTGTTGGTTTAAATGTATATCTAAACTCAGTATAAGCGTAACGACCATGCTCTTGTTTAAGATCTGCTTCGTTCCATGTTTTACCATTATCTGTTGAGATAGAAACAGATTTGATACCAGTACCATCATCAAAAGCTACACCACGAACAACAACATGAGAGTTTTGATTTAGTGTAGCACCATTATCAGGATAACCTATGAAAGATTTTACATTCATTGTTGTGATAGGCTTAGTTGGTTTATAGTGATTCTCTGGAGTTTCACTCTCAGTTTTATTATCAGCAATACGGTAAGCTTTATCCATATAAAAATAAGATTTATATTTATTTGTTACAGTGATATTACTTAACATTTTAACCCAACTGTCTGAGTAGAAACCAGGCATAACAAGACGAACTGGGTAACCATTTAAGTATGGTAAATCTTCACCATTCATCTCATAAGCAACGATAAAGTTATCCTCAATCTCTTCGATAGAAAGCTCTCTAATAAACATAGGAGTTTCATAATATGCTGGATTATCTTTACCATTAAAACCGATCCAATGAGCATCTTTTGGAAGACCAGCTTTTCTTAAGATGTCTATAAGTCTTACACCTTTCCATTTAGCACAACCCATAGCTCCACTACCCCATTGAATACCACCAACAATTGGGTTAAATGCTGAACGGGAGTTACCACCACACTGAAGAACTGATGTGATCTCAACTTGCTCAAAATCCTCTTTTAACTCTTTAATAGATAAAGAAAGCTCTTTCTCTACTAAACCATTAATGTTGATTCTGTATTTATCAAGATCAATTTGAGTAGGTATCTCTGGCATATGCCATCTTACAAAAAATTGATCGTTTTGTGTAATTGATGTTGTAAAAACATCTCTAGGTGTCTCAAGTAGAGGTGGTCTATTTGAGTATGTAATTAGTGGTCTTTTTTCTGGGAAAGCTAATTTTGAAACTTTACGAGAATCTATTGGTTTTGTTGTTACAGCTGCTTGTGCTGATGAACCAAGAACAATAGCAGACGCAGCAATTGAAGTTTTTAAAAAATCTCTTCTTTGCATATATAATCCTTATAATTGTAATTGCGTTATTATAGCTTATACTTATTAAACTAAATTAAGTATTATAAAGAAGTTTTATAATTAATCAAAAAAGTTTACTTTTAGTAAAATCTTCATAGAGCGATTAAACTATACATAATTGATTATTAGATAGACTGTTTAAATTATATTTTTTAGGATAAAAATGGTATTTAAAATATTTTTTCTCTTTGTTATCACACTATCAACACTTCTAGCCACAGAGGCAAATACAGAAGATAGAAGATTCCTACATCTGAATAAAGCAGAATTAAAATTAGTAAATAATCATAAGCAAATAAAATATGTTTATGATATTGATTGGAAACCTTTTGAATGGCGAAATGATTTAGGGGAACATACTGGAATTATTGCCAATATAATACAACTTATAGAGGAAAAAAGTGGCTTAGATTTTGTAGCAGTAGATACAAACTCTTGGGATGATGCTATTGAAAAAGTTAAAACAGCTAAAGCATCTATGTTTAGTGTTATCGGTGTTACAGATGAGAGAAAAAGCTACCTACGATTTACACAAAAACCTCTATTTTCAACCCCTTATGTTTTAGTAAGTAGAAAAGGTGAAGATTTTTCAGATGGGTTTGATAACCTAAAAAATGCTAAAGTTGCTACTATCTCATCATCAACCATAGAGAGTTTACTAAAAAAGAAAAGACCAAATGTAAAATTTTCTTTAGTAAAAACAGCAAAAGATGGATTTGATGATTTAAAAGATAACAAGATAGATATACTTGTGATAAATGGTGCTTCAGCAAAATACTACATAAATATCATAGGCTACAAAAATCTCCAGATAGCATATAAAACAAAACTTGTACTAGATTTGAGAATCGCGATTAGAAAAGATATGCCAAAAGAGATTATAGATATAATCGATAAATCTTTAGATGTTATCAGCGAAAAAGAGATAAATGATATTTTTTATAAATGGACAGAGATTAGAGTCAAAAAAGAGATAAACTGGATTCTTATATGGCAAATATTATCTGGAGCTATTTTAATCTTTATATTTTTAATCTTCAATAACAAAAAACTAAAAAATATGGTTAAAAAACAAACATATAAAATAAATCAACAAAAACTAGAACTTGAGAAGCTTGTGTCATCATTTGATAAATATGTTATAGCATCTAAAACAGATAAAGATAGAAAAATCACCTATGTTAGTGAAGCGTTATCTAAAGTTACAGGCTACACAAAAGATGAACTCATAGGTAAAAGTTACGATATTTTAATCAATAAGGGTGATGAAAACTACAAAAATCTATATAAAACTATCGATCTTAAAAAAGAGTGGAATGGTGAGTTAAAACATATAAAAAAAGATGGTGAGATATACTGGATTGATACTGTTGTGTCAGCAGAGTACGATAAAAATGGGGATATACTAAACTTAAATTTTATCTCTCAAGATATTACAGATAAAAAAAGGATAGAGGAGTTGTCTATAACTGATGGGTTAACAAATATCTATAACAGAAGATATTTTAACGATATATTTCCTAAAATTATAGATGGTTCAAAAAGGGAAAATAGCCTACTAGCATTTTTTGTTTTAGATATAGATAACTTTAAACTTTACAACGATACTTATGGACATCAAATGGGTGATAAAGCACTGATTAAAGTTGCTTCAACCATAAAAGAATCTCTACATAGAGGTGATGATTACTGTTTTAGATTAGGTGGTGAAGAGTTTGGTGTGATTTTTAAAGCAAAAACTAAAGATGGCGCAGAGATATATGCTAATCAGATAAGAAAAAATATAGCAAATCTAAAGATTGAGCATACTAAAAACTGTGACTATAATGTTATAACAGTATCTATCGGTTTAGTTTGTAAAAGGGCTAAAGATATAAAAAATGAGAGTTTTATATTTAAAGAAGCAGATGATCTACTCTACCTTGCTAAACAAAATGGTAGAAATATGGTGTGTAGTAACAAAGACTAGATCAACTGTCTTTTGATAAACTCCATATAATGCCCCTCTTCAAACTCTAACTCATTATGAGTTCCTCTTTGAACAATTTTTCCATCATCTAAAACATATATCATATCTACATTTTTTACCGTACTTAGTCTATGTGCTATCGTTATAACTGTCTTATTTTCTAAAATATCTTTTAGTGCTACATTTAGTTTTAACTCCGTATGAACATCTAAAGCAGAGGTTGATTCATCAAAGATTACGATAGACGGATCGGCGATAATCATTCTAGCTATGCTTAATCTTTGCCTTTGACCACCTGAGAGTCTCACACCATGTCGCCCAACAACACTATCTATACCATCATCCATTCCAGCTAACATATCATCTAATTGAGAGATTCTTAAAGCTTTATAAATAGCCTCATCAGTTATAGAATCATCACCCATAGTTATGTTAAACCTTAGTGTTGAGTTAAAAAGTATAGGCATCTGTAACACTAAAAATATCTCTTTTCTAAGTGAGTGTTTACTAAGATTTTCTATATCTATACCATTATATTTTTGCTCACCACTTATCTTCTCATAAAAGCCAGATATAACTTGTGCTAAGGTTGTTTTTCCACTTCCACTAGCACCTATAAGTGCCACTTTTGAGCCAGATTTTATATCTAATGATATATTTTTTAGTATAGATTTTTCGTTTGAGTATGAAAAGTTTAAATTTTTTACAGATATATCTACCTCTTTAGAATCTAAAACCTCATCACCTGTTTGTTCAGTTTTTAGTAGTAAAATTTTGTTGATTCTATCTAAGGCATTCATTGCTGATGAGTAGCTATACTGCATAGAGAGTATATCTTGAACAGGTGTCATAATAAACCATATATACCCAAACATAGCAAACATCATACCGATAGTTAAATCACTATAAACTACTAAAATCAACCCAGAAGCTCTTAAAATCTCAAACATAGCTAAAAATATAGTGTATGATAGTTTCTCATAAGCTACACTTTTATAACCATATTCATTTGATGTTGTTTGAACATCTTTAGCATAATCTACTGCTCGTGAAAAAAAGTAATTCTCTTTGTTTGATGCTTTAATTTGACCATATAGGTCTAATGTTTCACCTATATTATCTTGAAATTTTGCTATCGCTTGATTTTCATCTTTTTTTAACCCACCCACTATTTTTGACATCTTTTTACTCAAAAGCATTATGAGAGGTTGTATAACTAAAATCATAACACCTAAAACAGGGTTTATCATAATCATCACAACCCCAACAGCAAAAAGTGTTAAAACAGATGATACAAACTTACTTATAGAGGTGATGATAAAACCATCGAGTGTATTTACATCTGTAACCAAATTAGCAGTAATCGCTCCACTTCCTAAAGTCTCATACTCATTCATGGAGGTAATTTTAAGATGTTCTATCAACCTTTTGCGAATCATAAAAGTTACATATTTAGATATTTTTGTAAATACTTTGGTGATAATCACACCTAAAAAGTAGTAGATTAATCTTAAAAATATAACAACTAAAGTAACGATAGCTATATAGTAAAAAGCTGTTGTTTCGCCTACTAGATAGTTTATTGTATGAACAAACTCAGCAGGTTTTTGAAGTAAGATCTCATCAACCATAATAGGTAACATCATAGGAATCGGAACACTTACTAAAATCGCTAAAAGTGTGATGAGCTGACCATATATAAGAATCGGTTTTTTCTCTAAAATAAGTTGAAATATTGTTTTAATAGTTATCGGTGTGTCATTCATAAAATTATTATATTCAATAATTACAAACGATTAAATTTTGCTATACTTCTATAAATTAATTAAAGGTTTTTTATGGATAGTGAACTTATTTATGCCTCAGTTGGTCTAACTATTTTTTTAGGTGTTGCTTATATCATTTTTCGTAGCGATTTAACACCTACTGTAAGTGATGAAGATATAACGAAAAAAAGAATCATTGATGATTATAAAAAAGAGCTTTATGAAGCACTACAACCACTAAAAGATGATAAAGATAAAAGAGTTAGTGAAAAAACAAGATTATTAAAAAAATTTAGTGAGGAACTACATAGAAATATATTTTTTGATGCGATTGAGATAAAAGAGTATCTTATAGAGATAGCTGAGAGTAGTTAGTAGAATCTAACTAACTGATAGGAGTTAAATTTCATCAATCAGTTAATAAAACAAATAATACCCAAATGAGTGTTGTATCTCACTTCCAACTCCAAGCACATTTTTCATCAATACAAAATATGTCAGTAAATAGAGAAATATTTACAAAATATACAA
>CAYLNF010000018.1:0-18499 GCA_964385165.1 uncultured Sulfurimonas sp. | reverse complement strand
TTACATCTACTAAAACTGGTTCAATTACATCTGTTCAAGCTGTATATGTTCCTGCGGATGATTTAACGGATCCAGCTCCAGCTTCTGTTTTTGCTCACTTAGATGCGACAACAGTTCTTAATCGTAAAATTGCTGAAAAAGGTATCTATCCTGCGGTTGATCCACTAGATTCAACTTCAAGATTACTTGATCCACAAATTATTGGTGAAGAGCATTATGCTGTTGCTCGTGGTGTTCAAGGTACACTTCAAAAATATAAAGATTTACAAGATATTATCGCTATTCTTGGTATGGATGAGTTATCTGAAGATGATAAAAATGTTGTTGAAAGAGCTCGTAAAATTGAAAAATTCTTATCTCAACCATTCTTTGTTGCTGAAGTATTTACAGGTGCTCCTGGTAAATATGTTTCTCTTGCAGACACTATTAAAGGTTTCAAAATGATTCTTGATGGTGAATGTGATCATATGGCTGAGGGTTCTTTCTACATGGTTGGTGGAATGGATGAAGCTATCGCTAAACATGAGAAAAACAAATAAGCCTAGGGTTTATAAAGGACTATAATGGATAAGTTAAAACTTGAAATCCTAACTCCTAATGGTGAAATCTTTAATGATGAAGCTATTAGTGTAACTCTTCCTGGTGAAGAGGGAGAGTTCGGTGTTCTTGCTCATCACGCTTCTCTAACAACTTTGTTAGAGGCTGGTGTTATAGATATCGAAAAAGAAGATAAATCAGTAGAATCTGTTCTAATTAACTGGGGCGTTGTTCAAGTTGATGAAGAAAAAGTGATCGTATTAGTTGAGGGTGCTGTTGCTATCCGTGGTGAGTGTGAAAGTTCAGTAGCTAAAGCGTTAGAAGAGGCTCAAGAGCTAATTCGTGATATTGCTGATGCTAATCCTGCTATCGCATCTGTTTCAGCTAGAATTGAAACTGCTGCTCAAAAACTTATATAGATTATGACTAACGGTTTAATAGATTTTTATTTAAAAAGTCACCCAGTTACACTGGGTGTACTTGCCCTTTTATCAATTTATTTTTTGATTTTAAATTGGGTTTTTATATATCGCTATTTTGCCCTGTCTAGTTGGCTTTCTAGGGAGAGTAACTCTTTAGAAAATCTTCTAATGGGATCTTCTAGTGTTAATGAAGATGCTTTTTTAAATAGTTTTATAAAAACTAGTTCAAATATTACAAAAGAGATACTAGCTTTAGGTATGTTGGCTGCTACAAAAGAGGCTACTAAAGGTTTATCTATACTCTCTGTTTTTTCTTCAACTACACCTTTTATCGGTTTATTTGGTACTGTTGTTTCTATTTTAGATACTTTTACACATATTGGTCAAACTAGTGGAAGTATGTCTGTTATAGCTTCTGGTGTTTCTGATGCTTTAATAGCAACTGCGGCAGGTATTTTTGTAGCAATTTTTGCTTATACTTACCATCAAATATTAAAAAGAAAATCGTTTGAGTTAGTTAGTTTTATGCAGATGCAAAGTGATGCGATATTAGCTCGTAAGGTATAACTTATGATTTATGATTGGGATGATAAACCAGAGTTAAATATCACACCTCTTGTTGATGTTATGTTGGTTTTACTAGCTATTTTAATGGTGATCGCTCCAAATATTATTTATGAAGAAAATATAAAACTTCCAAAAGGTTCTATAACTAAACAACTTTCAAAAATTCCACCAGTACATATTAGTATTGACAAAGATAAGAATGTTAAAATAAATAAAGACAATTATTCGTTACATGAATTTATGGATAATTTTTTTCTTTATTCTAAAAACTTAGATCTAAAAGCTACTGTTTTAATTAGTGCTGATGAATCTTTAGATTATGGTGTAGTTATGTCACTTTTAGCAGCTGTTAAACAAGCAGGTTTTACTGAGGTCTCTTTAGCAACCAATGGATGATAATAAAACTCTTTTTTATTTAAGTGGTCTATTCTCTTTATCACTTTTATCGTTGATTCTATTTTTATTTGCCTATATGATGTTTACACCTAAATTTAAAAAAACATTTGCTTTAAAAAAAGACAATTATATATCTGTATCATTAGTTCCAAAAAAGATTCAAAAATCTGAACCAAAAGAGATTAAAACAACTCCTACTCCCTCTATTGTTACTCCATCAACACCTTCTACTCAAACTTCAGAAGTTGATATTGATGATCTTTTTAGTGATGTTTGGACTAAAAAAATAACAACTAAAAAACCTAAAAAGAAAATAAATAATCAAAGAATTAAAGATATACAAAAAAAGATTGTTATTAAAAAAGATAATCTATCTCAAAAACATATTGATAAAGATAAAATATCAAAGCTTTTAAAATCAAAAGATTCTAAAAATACTAAATCATCTACTGCTAGTGAAGTTAATGAATATTTAGCTAAAATTCAAGCGATAGTTTATAACCATTTTATGCCACCTGCCAACTCTGAGGGTCATACAGTAAGAGCTGTTATTGAGTTAAGTGCCATAGGTAAAATGATAGATTTTAGAATCATTAGATACTCATCAAATGAAGCGTTAAATGATGAGTGTGATAGAATAAAAGCTAGATTAGTTGGTGTATTGTTCCCAATAAACCCTGATAACAAACCCCTAATAAAGCAGATAAATATCACATCAGATAAAAATTAAGGATTAAAATGAAAACAATAATTGCGTTATTTTTTATAATTACATTATCATTTGCGAATGATGCTACGATAGATGTTATTAAAAAAGTTGAAGCTTTACCAAGTTTAGCTGTTGAAGATTCTTCTATAAGTTATGATGAAACTTTTAAAGTTAAGTTTTTTAAATCATTGATAGCAGACTTGAATGTTATCTCTGTTTTTAATGTAGATAGACATCGTAGAACAACATATTTTAATGATACAAATGTTCTTGTTGAAAATAAAGATATGAATTATGTTTTAAGATATAAAATGTTTGAAGATGATGCTGGAGCGTTAAATATATTTATCAAACTATATAAAAATAGTGAACTTAATTTTACTAAAAAGTATAAGATAAATAAAAAGTCTATATATATGTTCTTAGCACATACTATCGCTTATGATATTAATGAGTATATGGGTAATGATTCTATTGAGTGGATAAAAAGAAAAGTTATTTTTGCTAGGATTGTTTCATCTATGAAAAGTGAAATTGTGATAGCTGATTATTCATTATCATATCAACATACCATTGTAAAAGGTGGTTTTAATGTCTTTCCAAAATGGGCAGATAATACACAAACAGGTTTCTATTATACTTCATTAGATAATACAAAACCTACACTAAAGTATGTTAATATTAAAAATGCTAGAGTAAAAACTATAATATCATCAGATGGTATGATGGTATGTTCTGATGTAAGTAGTGATTCTAAGAATCTTCTTCTAACAATGGCACCAAATGGTCAACCTGATATATATATTTTTAACATAGATTCTAGAAAATATAAAAGGGTGACTAAATATAGTGGAATAGATGTAAATGGTCAATTTCTTGGTGATGATAAGATAGTCTTTATATCTAATAGACTTGGTTACCCAAATGTTTTTTCTAAAAAGATAGGTTCTAATGATGTTGAACAGATGTTGTATTATGGTAAAAGCAACTCAGCTTGTAGTGTTCATGGTCAATATATAGTTTATAAAGCTAGGGAGAGTTCTCAGTCATTTTCAAGAAACACTTTTAATCTTCATCTTATATCTACAAAAACAGATTTTATTAGAAGATTGACTGTAACTGGTGTAAATGAATTTCCAAGATTCTCTAAAGATGGCGATGCTATTTTATTTATAAAAAATTATAAAGGTCAAAGCTCAATAGGGATCATAAGGTTAAACCATAATAAAAATTATTTATTTCCACTTAAATATGGAAAACTTCAATCTATGGATTGGTAGAAAATTAATATTATTTTGCTATAATCTTGAATAAAATTAATACTAAGGTAATGTAATGAAAAGCATAATTCTATCTAGTGTAGTGTCAGCGCTATTATTTTTCAGTGGGTGTAGCTCAAGTGAGCCAGTTGTAGATGAAACTGGATATGAACAAGAGGTTCAAGAGGTAGCACCTGTAAATACAGAAACAATCTCAGAAGAAAATTCAGAGATCTCTGGTGAGGGTTCTATGATGACTTCAGATAGCAATGCTGGAAGTATCGCTTCTTTAGAGGAAAAGTTATCTTCTGTTTATTTTGATTTTGATAAATTCAATATCCGTAAAGATATGGAAGATAAAATCTCAACAAGCTCTAAAGTTGTAAATGGTTCAGCAAATGGTTTAACTGTAAAACTAGAGGGAAATTGTGATGAGTGGGGTAGTGATGAGTATAACTTCGCATTAGGTTTAAAAAGAGCTAACTCTGTTAAAAAAGCTCTTATTGCTGAGGGTGTAGATTCTAACCGTATAACTATGATTAGTTATGGTGAGAGTAATCCTGTATGTAGTGATAAAACTAAAGAGTGTTGGTCTAAAAACCGTCGTGTAGATTTTAAACTTCTTCCATAATCTATGAAAACAGGTTTAATAGTTACCTCTATTGTAACTCTTCTACCACTAATGTTATTCAGTGCTGAGCCATCTGCGTTTGGTGCTGGAGATTTAGATAGTTCTAACCCTTACGGGTTAACTTCTAATGAAAAATCTCTACTAGAAACTAAAAAAAATCTCCATAAAATTGTTGTAAAAAGTAATAACCAAGCGAATCAAGTAGATTCTCTAAGGGAAAGAATTGATGGCCTACAAACTATTATAGAGAGTTTGAGCAGAAAATCTCATGAAAATAAGATCACTTTAAATAAAATATCAACTAAAATATTGTCAGATTCAAATAGTTCTAGTGAATATGAAAAAAGGTTAACTCTTTTTACACAAGATAATAAAGAGAATATAGATAAACTCAAGTTAGTTATTGAAGAGTTATCTAATTTAATTTATACAATAAATTCATCTTATGTTACTAAAAAAGAGTTTACTAAATTGGTAGATGATGTAAATAGATTCAAAGGTTTGATGGCAAAAGAGTTAAAAGGTTCCTCTAAACCTAAAGTATCTAAATTAGATAAATTGTCAAATGCTGAAGTAGCAAGAGATGCTAAAGCATATTTTGATAAAAGATACTATACTAAGGCGATAGAGTACTATACACATCTGATAAATAAAAATTATAAACCAGCAAGAGCTCATTATATGATAGGTGAGATGAAGTTTAAAAGAAAAAACTATGCTGAGGCTATCTCATATTTTAAAAAGAGTGCTTCATTGTACTCAAAAGCTGATTATATGCCATCTTTAATGTATCATACAGCTGTATCTATGGATGAAACAGGTGATACAAAAAATGCTAAAGCATTTTATAATGGTTTAATAAATAAATATCCAGATAGTAAGTTTGCTGAAGATGCGAGAGTAAAACTTTCATTAATTGATTAGAGTTTATTATTTTCAGCAATATAAAATAATTTTATGATAAAATCTGTAAATAAATTTTAGTGATATTAAATTATCGCTAGATTAAGAATAAAAATAAGGTCTTATAAATGGCAATAGAAGCAAATCAAATAGTATCGATTGAGTATGAAGTTCGTGATGGAGACACTGTTGTTGACAGTAATGTTGGTGGAGCACCATTAGTATTTATGTTTGGAAAAGGTCAAATTATTCCAGGTTTAGAGAATGGAATCGCAAATATGGCGATTGGTGAGAAAGCTGATGTTTTAGTTCAACCAGAAGATGCTTATGGTGAGTTAAATCCAGAAGCTAAACAAGAGGTTCCTAAAGATCAGTTCGCTGGTATCGATTTAGAAGTTGGTATGACACTTTATGGTCAAGGTGAAGATGGTGGAACTGTTCAAGTTATCGTAAAAGAGATTGGTGAAGAGAATGTTGTTATCGACTTTAATCACCCTCTAGCAGGTAAAGCACTAATGTTTACAGTTACTGTAAATAATGTAAGAGATGCTTCAGCTGAAGAGATTATGTCTGGTATCCCTGCTGAAAATCAACAACCTGATGATGGATGTTGTGGTACTGGTGGCGGTACTGGTTGTGGATGTCACTAATTTTATAACTGTATCGGATGCTTCTAAGGAAGCATTTAAAACAGCTACTCTTTTAAAAACACTATCTGTTAATGCTCTGATTAGAGGTGAAACAGGTGTTGGTAAAAGAAATTTAGCCTCCTATATCCTCCCAGATGCGCCGGTTATCGACGCATCTGATTTTAATGAATTATTAATTAGCATAGAAAGTTTAAGCGAGATAATAATTACAAATTTAGAAAACTCACCAAACATTCAAAGAGTAATTGACACGATAGAATCAAATGATATTCGAGTTATTGCTACTGCTAAAAGTTCATATATTATTGGAGAATTAGATAACATCTTTAGTGTTAAGTTTGATATTCCACCTTTATGTGAGAGGAAAGAGGATATAAAACCATTAATAGAAAAGTTTGAACAAGAGGCATCTAAAATTTTTGGTTCATATGTGAGTATCGATATTGATAATTTTACTCCAGATCTAAGTAGTAATTCACACTCCTTAAGGAGACAAGTGATGATTAGCTCACTTTTAAAAGATATTAAAGATACAGAGCTTATGGAGATTATTGAAAATTATCTATACGATAAATTAGGTTCAAATAATGATTATAAAAATTATCTATATCTATATGAAGTTCCATTGATAAAAACAGGTTTAAAAAAATTCAAATCTCAATTACAACTTTCAGATAAATTGGGATTAAATAGAAATACACTAAGAAAAAAAATAGCAGATAATAAAAAATATTTATAATTAAAGGATTAAAATGAAAAAAATAGCAATGATATTCGCAGGGCAAGGTTCTCAAGCAGTTGGTATGGGTAAAGATTTTTATGAAAATTCAGATATAGCAAAAGAGATGTTTGCTAAAGCTGGAGAGAGAATAGGTGTTGATTTTAAAGAGTTGATTTTTGAAGAGAATGAAAAACTAGGTCAAACAGCATATACTCAACCAGCGATTTTACTTGTTCAGATGGTAGCTTATAGACTTTTTAAAGAAAAATGTCCAGATGTTAAAGCTGAACTATTTTTAGGTCACTCTCTTGGTGAGTTTTCTGCTTTATGTGCTAGTGGTGCGATAGATTATGTTGATGCTGTTGAATTAGTTCATAATCGTGGTGCTTTTATGCAGTCTGCTTGTGAAAACAAAGAGGCTGGTATGATGGTTCTTGTTGGTCTTGATGATAAATCTGTTGAGAAAATTTGTGCTGAAGCTCAAGCTGATGGTAAACAAGTTTGGCCAGCAAACTATAACCAAGATGGACAGTTAGTTGTAGCTGGTATGAAAGCTGATCTGAAATCTTTAGAGCAAACTTTTAAAGATGCTGGAGCTAAGAGAGCTTTACTTCTTGATATGTCTGTTGCTTCACATTGTGAGATTCTTTCACCTGCTCAAGAACCTTTAAGTGAGTTAATGGAGAAGATGGTTCAAGATAGTTTTGAAGCTCCGATTATCTCAAATGTTACAACTAAACCTTACTCTTCAAAAGATGAAGCGGTATCTCTTTTAAAAGATCAACTTGTTAAACCTGTAAAATATAAACAATCTATCTTAGCGATAGCTGATGATGTTGATATGGCGATAGAGTTTGGTAATGGAATCACACTTAAAGGTCTTAACCGTAGAATCGCTAAAAGTTTAAAAACTTTAAATATCTCAGATATGGAATCTTTAGAAAAAGTTGTAGAGGAAGTTTGTAACTAAAATGAGAGTAACACTGATACAAAATTCACCTAAACTTAACCGTTTTAATCTTAACGATACTATTGATATTATAGATAGATATAAAAATAGTAGTGATCTTATAGTTTTTCCTGAACTATCTTTAAATGGTTATATGCTTCAAGATAAGCTTAGTGAAGATGCTTGGAATCTTGATGAGTTAGATACTCTTAAAGAGTTAAGTAAAGAGGTTGATTTTGTAGTTGGTGGTGCTATTAGAGATGGTGATAGTTTTAGAAATTCAGCACTCTACTTCTCTAAAGGTGAGCTTTTAAGTCAACACAACAAAGTTCATCTACCAAACTACGGTATGTTTGAAGAAGCTCGTTACTTTAATGCTGGTGATATTTTTGAAAGCTTTGAATCTAAGTTTGGAAAAACTTCTATGTTAGTTTGTGAAGATATGTGGCATAAGTCTGTTCATAAAGATTTAATAAAAGAGAATCCTGACTTAATTATAGTTTTAGTAGCCTCTCCAGCTCGTGGTTTTAGTGATGATGGTTTAGAGATTGAAAAGAAGTGGACAGATATACTAAAAGTGGTTGCTAAAGAGTGTAACTCTAAAGTTATCTTTGTAAATCGTGTAGGTTTTGAAGATGGTTTAGGCTTTTGGGGTGGGAGTTGTGTTGTTGATGAAAAAGCAAATATTATAGAGAAATTAAAACATTTTAAAGAAGATATACAAACATTTAATATATAGGAAATTTTATGAAAATAGCGATTATGGGTGCGATGCCTGAAGAGGTAGCTCCAATTTTAGAGAAATTAGATAGTTATAAAACGACTGAGTATGCTAATAACAAATATTATGAAGCGACTTATAAAGGTGTGGAGTTGGTTATAGCTTACTCTAAAATAGGTAAGGTTTTCTCAACTCTTACAGCTACTACAATGATTCAACATTTTGGTTGTGATAAACTTCTTTTTAGTGGTGTTGCTGGAGCAATCTCTCCTAGTTTAAAAGTTGGTGATTTAATTATAGCTACAAAACTATCTCAACACGATTTAGATATAACTGCTTTTGGTCACCCTTTTGGGTTTGTTCCTGAGGGGAGTGTTTTTGTTGAAGCAGATAAGAATCTTATAGCTCTTGGTAAAGAGGTTGCTTCTGAGATGGGTAAAACTGTTCAAGAGGGAATCATCGCTACTGGAGACCAGTTCGTAGCAAATGAGGAGCGAAAAAATTGGATAGGTGAAACTTTTGGTGCTGATGCTTTAGAGATGGAGGGTGGTAGTGTTGCTGTTGTTTGTGATGCTTTAAATATCCCTTTCTTTATTCTTCGTGCTATTAGTGATGCTGCCGATATGGATGCTAGTTTCTCTTTTGATGAGTTTTTAGAAACAAGTGCTGTTGAATCGGCTGAGTTTGTTATGAAAATGGTAGATAAAATCGTTGAGTAAAAATTCTATAAAATTATCTAAAAAGATTATGTCAAAACTTGGCAAAACAAATGGTGAGTTTGGGCTAATAGAGGAGGGTGATAAGATTCTTGTTGGTCTTAGTGGTGGTAAAGATTCCTTAACTATGATTCATGCTATGAAAGAGCAACAAAGAAGAGCACCTTTTAAGTTTGAGTTTATCGCCGTAACTATAAGCTATGGTATGGGTGAGAACTTTGATAATCTTATAGCTCACTGTAAAGAGTATGAGATTCCACACATAGTTCACGAAACACAAACTTATGATATAGCTAAAGATAAGATTCGTAAAAACTCATCTTTTTGTAGTTTCTTCTCCCGTATGAGGAGAGGATTCTTATATAGTGTAGCATTAGAGCAGGGGTGTAATAAAGTAGCATTAGGTCACCATATGGATGATGCTGCTGAGAGTTTTTTTATGAACTTTATCTACAATGGTCAGATGAGAAGTTTAGCACCTAAGTATAAGGCTGGTAATGGTCTTATCGTGATTCGTCCACTGATTCAGATGAGAGAGCGACAACTTCGTGCTTTTGTTGAAGAAAATGGTATAAGTGCTATCGGTGATGAAGCTTGTCCAGCGATGAGATTTGATGTAAAGATGCCACATGCCAGAGCAAATATGAAAGAGATGTTAGCAAAAATGGAAAAAGACTTCCCTCAACTTTTTACATCTTTAAATGCTTCTTTTAAAAATATATCTGTTGATAGTTTTTTTGATAAAGAGAGGTTTAATATATAGTTTTTAAACTCTCTTCATCTTTTTCAATTTGAGACCTCTTAGTATTAAGGGTCTCATCTTTTAATCTTTGTAGAAACTCCAATATACTGTTTTGATATGCTATTGTGTCTTCATCGTAAGATAGAGCTATGATAGCTCTTAAAGGTTCTATATCTATCTTTTTAGCATATCTAGGTACATATCTTAACTCTTTTTGAATATTAGCTATTAGGGTGTCTATATCTAGTCCATTATCCTCTTTAACTTTTTGTACCAACTCTTTTGTTGAGATCATTAAAAGATCTATTCTCTCTATGTCGTTTTTATATATCTCTCTACCAATTATTTTAACTTGTATATAACTCTCAACAGTAGCGTCCTCATTCGCAGCAATAACTAATGCGAATATTTTAGCTCTAAACTCTAATGAGCTATGGTGGTGAACGAAAAGTTCGCGAAAGGCACTAAAAAGAAAATGTTTTATCCTAAAGCTAAGTTTCATCTAAAATCCTATTATGCTAATAGTGCCTTAACAGTTTCGTTGATTCTTTTACCATCAGCTTTACCTGCTAATTTTTTTGAAGCTACACCCATAACTTTACCCATATCTTTCATAGATGAAGCACCAGTTTGTGAGATTATCTCTTTTATTTCAGATTCTAACTCATCATCACTTAATTGAGCTGGTAGGTAAGGTGTATAAAAAGCTATCTCATCAAGCTCCACTTTCATCAACTCTTCACGACCAGCCTCTTTGTATTGAGCAGCAGAATCGTTTCTTCTTTTTACTTGTGTTTGTATAATTTTGATAACATCATCATCACTTAACTCTTTTCTCTCATCAACCTCTATCTGTTTAAAAGCACTCATTAACAGACGAAGAGCATCTCTTTTTTTAGTATCTTTAGCTTTCATAGCATTTTTAAGTTCTGTGTTAATTGTTTCTCTTAGTGACATCGTTATCCTTTGGTGGAATTATTTTTGCTAGAATTATAACTAAACAAAGATTAACTAGGAACCTTATGCTTAATAAAAGATCACTTTACATCGTAACATCAATCTCTGCTATACTATTTTTTAGTGGTTGTACTGCTAAACTAGTTGATCCGGAACTAAATTTTGAGCCACCAACTTATGTTGAGCAGATGCCATCAAAAGAGGATAAAAAAGATTTTGTATCTACTGGTAGTATATTTGGTCAGGGTTCAAGACCACTTTTTTCTGATAGAAAAGCTATGAATGTAAATGACATCGTTACTGTTTTAATCTCTGAAACAGCAAAAAGCTCTAGTACAGGTGCTAAAAAATTGAGTAAATCTGATGCTACAAACTTAGGTGGTGGTATATTTGCTTCAGCAGGTGGAAATGGTGCTGTAAACTCTTATGCTGCGAAACTATCTGGAATCACTAATGTTGGTTTCCAATCAACAACAAACAATTCATATAGTGGGCAAGGTTCAGCAACTAGAGATTCATCTTTTACAACTAAAGTAACGGCTAGAGTTGTAAAGGTGCTTATAAATGGAAACTATTTTATCTCAGGTAAAAAAGATATTTTAGTAGATGATCAAAAACAAACGATTCAAGTTAGTGGTGTAATTCGCCCTTATGATATAGATCAGTATAATACAATAAGCTCATCTTTAATAGGTGATGCTAAAATACTATATAAAACAGAGGGGGATATAGATCGTGCGACAAAACAGGGTTGGGGAACAAAAATTTTACAAGCTATTTGGCCATTTTAGTTTAGCATTACTAATAGGTAGTTCATCAGTTTATGCTCAATCATTTGAGGATTTTAAAAGATCACAAGCTGAATCTTTTCATAAATTTAAAGATGAAAGGGATAGTGCTTTTAGTAAATACCTTAAACAGCAGTGGAAAGCTTATAATGTTGAGTTTGGTAAAGAGAGATATGAAAAACCAAAGCCAACTATTATCCCAAAAGCTCAAGAATCAAAGATTAAAAGTGTTGGACCAAAAGTAAATATTAGTTTAAAGAATATTAAACCAGCACCAATAGAAGATGATAAAAAAGTTGTTTTAGAAAAGAGGGATAAACTAGAAAAGATAAAAGAGAGTGTTAAAAAGGAAAATGTTGCTAAAACAGTACCTAAAGATATAACATTTGATTTTTATGGTACTCAAGTTGGTTTTGATATAGCATACAAGATAAAAAATGCTAACTTTTACCCACAAAATCAAAATGGTATAACAAGCTTCTTTTCAAATGTAGCATCAAGTGAATATGAGGAGCTAATTAGGGAATTAAAAAGGGTTAAAAAAGCTCAAAATCTTAATGATTGGGGAGTTTACTTACTTGTTTTAAAACTATCTAATGAGATATATCGAGATAGTGATAATGCTAAACTTTTTAGTTGGTTTGTTTTTAATAAACTAGGTTATGCTGTAAAGGTTGGGTTGGTAGATAAACATATTGTATTGATGTTTTACTCTAAAAAAACGATCTATTCAACACCAAATTATAGTTTTCATAAGAAAAAATATTATGTTTTATCACACTATGCTAAGGGTAATATAGGTAGAGTCTTTTCATATAGACAAGATTACCCCGGTTCAACTAAACCGTTGGATCTATCTTTAGAATCTTTACCATATCTAAAAAAAGATATGAAAACTAAAACATTGTCATTTAAAGAGTATGGTAAAACTTATAGGATAAAGTATCAGTACAATCAAAACCTTATAGATTTTATGGGGACATATCCACAGGCTGATTATGAAACATTTTTTAATGCTCCTATGGAAAACACAACATATAGATCTATCGCTAAAGATTTAAAACATTACTTAGATGGTAAACAGATGGGTGATGCTATGAACTTTGTACTACATTTTGTTCAAAAATCTTTTAAATACTCTAAAGATGAGGTTCAGTTTAACAGAGAAAAAGTTATGTTTGCTGAGGAGACATTGTATTATAAGAGGTCTGATTGTGAAGATAGAGCTATTTTGTTTTCATATTTGATTAAAAAGCTTTTTTCGATAAATGTTTATGGCGTTCATTATAAAGGTCATATGGCAACAGCTTTATATGTTCCAATGAAAGGTGATTTTATTAGGTTAGGGAATAAGAAACTTGTTGTAGCTGATCCAACATATATAAATTCAAATATTGGTCAAGCGATGCCTCAGTATAGAGGTAAACAACCTCAAAACCTTATCAAAATTCAGAGATAAGATAAACTCACAATTTTATTTGTGAGTTTATCTACTTTAGTAGTCTATCGCTACTTTGTAAGTTGGATCATCTTCCTCATAAGAGCAGTGTGGTCCAGCTTTTTTAAGTATAGCTTTACAATCTGCTGAGAGGTGACGAAGTAGTAGGTTTTTACCAGCGTCTTCATATTTTTTAGTTATCATATCGATAGCCTCAACTCCACTAGAATCCATAACTCTAGCATTTTTAAAATCGATAACAACCTTTGGTGGGTCTTGTTCCACATCAAAATTATCACCGAATGTAGTAGCAGAACCGAAGAAAAGTGGACCCTCTAATGTATATACTTTTGTTCCATCGTCTTCAATTTCAGATTTAGCAAAGATTTTAGCATGTTTCCAAGCAAAAGCTAATGCTGAGATGATAACACCAGCGATAACAGCGATAGCTAAATCTTCAACAACAGTGATTACTGTAACAGCTACCATCACAAAAGCATCAGTTGGTGGCATTTTGTTAAGTCTTGAAAAGCTTGACCACTCAAATGTTCCAATACTTACCATAAACATAATCCCCACTAAAACAGCAACAGGGATAGCATTTAAAACACTACTCATAGAAACAACAAGAGTGATAAGCCCAACAGCAGCTACAAAAGATGATAATCTTCCGATTCCACCTGAAGTGTAGTTGATGATAGATTGACCGATCATAGCACAACCAGCCATACCACCAAAGAAACCACAAGTGATATTTCCTGTACCTTGAGCGATACACTCTTTGTTAGCTGAACCACGAGTGTTACTTAACTCATCTAAAACAGAAAGAGTAAGTAAAGATTCTATAATACCAACTAAAGCTACAATTACAGAGTATGGTAGAACAAGCATTATAGCATCTAAATTAAAGAGATACTCAGGTATGGAAAATGTTGGTAGTTGACCAGCATATTTACTCATATCATCTAGTCCACTTAGTAGTAGAGTATCTACACCTGTAAAATAAACACCTAAAGTTATCGCGATAATAGCTACAAGCCCGGCAGGAACAGCTTTTGTGAATTTTGGGAGTATATACATAATAGCCATAGTGATAAACACTAAAATATACATCATATACCCTTGACCCTCAAAAAATTTAAACTGAGCAGTACCTATAACGATAGCAAGACCATTTACAAACCCATGGATAGCTGGGGTTGGAACAAGACGGATAAACTTTCCTAGTTTTAACATACCTATTGTTATCTGTATTATACCAGCTATAACAGTTGCTAAAAGTATGTAGTGGAGCACACCCATATATACAGCTTCTTTTGCTAAGCCTTGAGCTTGCAGTATAGATGTAGCCTCAACACCTAAACCAACAAGTACAATAGCAACAGCACCAGTCGCACCAGAAATCATCCCCGGTTTACCACCAATGAGTGAAGTGATAAGACCCAATATAAAAGCAGTATAAAGTCCAACAATGGGACTTACTCCTGCGATAAAACTAAATGCGATAGCTTCAGGAACTAAAGCAACCGCGACAACTAAACCTGAGAGAACATCATTTTTAATATTCTCTGATGAGTATTTTTTTAAATCAAACAATTGTGTTACACCTTACGATTCTGGTTTTTGGATTTCGCGATTCTATCTAAATAGTGATGAAAAGATGCTTTACATCAACATATAGATTTTTATAGATTATTTATGTTATAAGGTTTTATTTATCTTATAAGTGATAATATGTTCGTTAAATTTTATTAAAAAGGGGAATATATGAAGATATTTCGTATATTATTGGCCTTATCAGTTGCGGCCTCTTTAGCATTAGCAAGTGGTAAAGATATAGCAGTTAACCTTGGTTTGAATGCTAGTTCAAAAGCTATTAAGCAATGGGAAAAAGTTTTTAAAAAAGATAGAAAAATGAAAAAGTTAGGAATCGACACACTTTCAGATTCTGATAAAAATGTATTGAAAGAGTATTTAATAAATCACGCAGCAGATTCTGATCATCCAGAAGCGGCTGGTATGTAAGGAAGGATAAATATGAAAAAAATAGTAAAATTAAGTTTAATAACATCTATGGTTGCGTTATCGTTAAATGCTAATAATATTGATAGTTTGACAGATAAAATCAACTCACTTCAAGCACAACTAAATGAATTAAAATCATCTCAAGCAGATAGCACAGATGAGTTAGAAGAAAGGATAGACGGTATAGAAACTTCTACTCTTGTAGATAAAATCAAATTTGGTATAGAGTTTCGTACTCGTGTAGATAACTATGATGTTAAAACAGCAGATGGTAATACTGGTAGTGATAATAACATCTGGTCAAACCGTTTAAGATTAAATATGAAATCAAAAATTAGTGATGATATGAAATTTAATGGTCGTTTAACTATGTATAAAAATTGGGCTGATTCTAATATTAATCAATTTTCAGGAATGGATCCAATGCAAGCTAGAAGACCTAGTAATAGTGGATTACTTGTTGAAAGAGCATATGTTGATTGGGTTGTAGTTAAGGGTGATGTACCTGTTATTTTAACTTTAGGTCGTCAACCAAGTGGAGATGGTCCATCTCATCAGTTTAAAGATAATACAGTTCGTAAATCAACATATTCAGCATTAAGTTTTGATGGTGCTGCTGATGGTATCGTAGCAACTATTAATTTACAAAAAGTTAGTGATGTTGATGGTATGGCAGTTAGAATTGGTTATGGTAAAGGGTATCAAGATCAATCAAATCAAAGTTATGTAGGTAATCCAACAGGAATCGAAGATTCTAATGTATTTGGTCTGTTCTTTGATACAGGTTTAGGGCAAGAGGGTTCTTTACTTCAAGTGAGTGCTGTATCAGCTACTGATGTAGTTTCTAATGTTCCTGGCGATAATAAAAATATTGGTGATATGATGCTTTATACAGCGATGGTAGAGTTCACAAATGTTGCTGATAGTGGTTTAGATCTTTTTGCTCATTATGCTATTAGTCAAATAAAACCTAATGGTGTAACTAGTAATTATAATGGTATGAATGTTGGTCTTTTACAAACAGATATGTCTGCTTTTGGCGGAAATGCTGTAAATACAGATCAGATAGATGGTAGTGCTTATTGGTTAGGTGGTAGATATACTTTACCTATTAAAAGTATGAATAATCCTCGTATCGGTTTAGAGTATAATCATGGTGATGAAAACTGGTTTAGTTTTACTCAAGGTTCAAACGATTCAACAAATAAATTAGCAACTCGTGGTAGTGCTACGGAAATTTATTATATTCAACCGATTAATCGTTATGCTCATATTCGTGTTGGTGCTCAAATGATAGATTATGATTATACTGGAAGTGGTTACCAAATAGGTTCACCTATGAAAGTTGCTAATATTGGTGCTATGGCTCCAACAGAGCTTGATAAATTAAATAACTATTATTTACTATTTAATGTAGCATATTAAGATCTGAAATATGATGAATTTTATCAATAGCTTAACTATTAAAATAAAAATCCAAAGTATAGTTGTTTGGGGATTATTATTTTTAGCTTTGACAACTTTTGTAAGTTTTACCGCTTTTGGGAAGTCAAAAGAAAATTTTGAGCAACTAAAAGCAAAACAGATTCATCTTATTTATATATCTAGTAGCATATCGAATTCTATCGCTTCTTTACAAAATGTATTTTTAACTGCGGCTTCATCGCAGTTAAAACTTCAAAGCGATTATGAAGCAAAAAATTCAAAGATTCAAGATGAGATTTTGATCTCTATTTCTAAATTAAAAAAATTGTCTTCTGATAGTGAGTTTAAAGTTCTTAAAAAGATTATTAAAAATATTGAGCTAAGAACAAAAGCATTAGGTATGATAGGTATAGGTATGGTTGAAGATTTTACAGATGAAGATTCTGATGCTGAAGATAGGATAGATGCTATCGATTCTTATAATTCTGTTGCTCTAAAAGCAAAAGAGGAGTTACAATCTCTTATTCAATTTTCTGATAAATCTTTAAATGAACATACTATATCTTTTGGAAAAGAGTTAAATGGTTATCAAATTCAAGTTTTAGCTATTGCTATCATAGCTATTATATTACAAATATTTTTTGGAACACTTTTTAGTTCTGTGATAAACAAATCATTGAAAAATTTACAAAAAAGTGTTGAAGATATAGATAAAAACAAAGATTTTACATTTCATAAAGATACTCTAGGTAATAATGAAGTTTCAAAAATTTATAAAAGTTTAAATAATCTGATAGCTTCAACAAGAGATGCGATAGAGGAATCAAAAAATAGTGCTAAAAATAATCAATCGATTGTAAAAGTAGTTAATGATAGTTTTATCGAAATATCTAAAGGTATGGATGATACTTCAAATATTATTTTTGAGACAACAAAGTATGGTCAAGAGACAGTATTGATGATAAATGATGCTACTAGTGATGCTGATATGGTTAGAAGCGAGATTGATAAAGTTGGTGAAATTCTTGATGTCGCTAGTAAGAATATTGTAGATATGATTGAAGAGGTAAACAATAACTCAGAAGTTGAAATGATTTTAGTTGATGATTTAACACGCTTAAGTCATGATGCTGAACAAATTACAGAGGTTCTTAATGTGATTGGTGATATCGCAGATCAAACAAATCTTCTTGCTTTAAATGCTGCTATTGAAGCAGCTCGTGCTGGTGAGCATGGTAGAGGGTTTGCTGTTGTTGCTGATGAGGTAAGAAAGCTGGCTGAGAGAACACAAAAAAGTTTATCTGAGATTAATGCTACTGTAAGTGTTATTGTTCAATCTATAAATGATGTTAGTGATAAAATGAACTCAAATGTTGATAATATTCATGAGATGATGGATGTTTCAGCAGATGCTAAAGATCAAATAGAGTTAACTGTTAAAACTATGAAAGAGACATCTAAGTTGATGAATAAATCATTAGATGCTTTAAATAAAACAGGTGATAGTACGAATTATATTATAAATAAAATATCTGAAATTAGTATAGATGTTGAAAATAATGTAAAAAATACGAACTTAATATCTAAAAAGATAAGTTCACTTGAACAAAGTTCTAGTATTTTAAAAGATAAATTATCTCAATTTAGAACTTAAAATATTTATAGCTTGATTTTTATCTAAGACATAAAGTCTTAGATAAAATATTACCCTTGTAAAGAGTTTAGTTGCTCTAAAACTTTAACCCTTTTAGCTTCAGCATCTGCTAAAAGTCCACGATTCTTAGCTAGTACATCCTCAGGAGCATTAGCAACAAATCTTTCGTTGTTAAGCATACCATTTAGTTTTCCTATCTCTTTTGTAAGTTTCTCATCTTGTTTTGTAAGTTTGTTGATGATAGAAGTTAAGTCGATAGAATCTGTTGGTATAAACGATTCACATAGAT
>CAYLNF010000017.1:0-19263 GCA_964385165.1 uncultured Sulfurimonas sp. | reverse complement strand
GTTTTCTAACTTCATCAGCAACAACAGCAAAACCACGACCATGCTCACCAGCTCTAGCCGCTTCAATCGCAGCATTTAGTGCTAGTAGATTTGTTTGATCTGCTATATCTTTAATCAGATCTACAATAGATGTAATATCGGCAGTTTTTGATGTTACACCATCTATCGATTCATCATTATGAGCGATGATTTCAGAAAGTTTCATAAAGTTTTGGTTCATTGTTTCAACAACAGAGTTGTTTGAGCGAGATAATGAAGCTGTCTCTTGAGATTCTATCGCTAGGTTTGTAAGTGTATCATTTGTTTGAGTGATCTGCTCTTGGATACTTTTAAAGTTCTCAAGCATCCCTTTACCAGTTTTTGAAAGATCGTGTATAAATCTATCTTTCTCTTGGTTTTTATACTCTTCATGCATAGCATCTAAAGAGATGTTGATAAGGTTACCAGTTTTTGTAAAGGTACTGTTTAGTCCTGTGGTACTGATTCTTCTAAAATATTTATTTTGAGAAGCGTATTCTATCGAAGTGTTTATCTCACGAAGAACAGATTCTATCTGGTCAAAAAGATCATTTAGATTCCATGCTAAATCTGTAAGTTCACCACCACCTTGTATATGGTGTTGACGATTTTCAAAGTTACCTTTTTGTGCTGCTATTTTAATAATATCAGAAGTTCTACTTATACTTTTTTTCGTTATATGAATTTGCTTATATGCGTAGATAGCAATAGCAATATTTAACATATTGATGATAAATGTTCCTATATGAAACTCAAAAAATATGGCAGATATAACTACACCGACACTAACTACTGCTATGTGAGCATAATTGGCGTAGTGTATCTTAGATAGAGAGGATAAATTCGTCATAAGAGATTCCTTTTTCTTTTAATAGATTATTTATAATTTTTTCACTGGCATTTACTCCACCAGTTCTCTCAGCACTAAGTAGCTGTTCATATAGAGGTATAATTACAGATAGAGCTTCTTTTGTTGGTAATCTTCTCGATGAGTGGTACCCTATAATTCTACTATGTTTACCAGTAGAGTTATCATAAGATGGAGTTACATTTGCCATAACCCAATAGTAAGAACCATCAGCACAAAGATTTTTTACATAAGCGTGAATCTCTTTAGCATTTTGTAGATGTTCCCATAGTAGTTTAAATATCACCTTTGGCATATCTGGATGGCGAATGATATTGTGAGGAGAACCAACTAATTTATCTTCACTTATCCCTACAATATCCATAAAAGCACGATTGGCATAAGTGATTTTACCTTTTAAATCTGTTTTTGTAACAAGTAGAATATTTTCCGAAAATGTTTTTTCGTGATTGTTTGCTTGTATCTTCATAGTCATTTACCTAATACTAAAAATTTATAATTATATATCTAACGCATAATTATAGTCATTATTGATTAAAATTAGCTTTTTGCTATATACCTTAACCAAATAAAACCAAAAAGCCCTGCGAAAAGAGAAGCTGTTAAGATTCCTATTTTTGCTTGAAAAATTAGAGTATCATTACCTATAAATGCCAAGTCAGCGACAAAAATCGACATTGTAAAACCGATACCACCAAGAGCAGATACACCAAAAATTTGATTCATACTACTACCCTCTGGAAGTTTAGCAATTTTTAATTTTATAGCTAAATAAGCAACTCCAAATATCCCTAAAATTTTACCTAGAATCAAACCAGCGATAATACCTAACGATACAGGGGTGATTATAGTCTCACCAATAGATGAAAAATCGATAGCTATACCAGCATTTGCTAGAGCAAAAAGTGGTATGATTATAAGTGCTACTGGTAGATGTAAATCATGTTCTAATCTAGCCGATGGTGAACCAACAGAATCTATAGTATCTTTAATATTTAAAAGTATAGCTTTTTGATTCTCATCGATAGTATGGTCAGGTTTTACAGGATAATTATCGTACTCTTCTAGTAGATTCTTTGTATGTGATGTAAAGTTTTTTGGTGCCATTTTTGGACGAGATGGTATGGTCATAGCAGCTATAACACCAGCGATGGTAGCATGAACACCAGATTCAAGCATAAAAAACCACATAATTAGACCAACTATAAAATATGGTAAGATAGCATGGATTCCAAAACGGTTAAAGGCTATCATAACAAGAAATGATACACCAGCCAGAGATAGTGCTAACATATGAATCTGATCAGTGTAAAATATAGCTATCACAAAAACAGCACCAAGGTCATCAACAATGGCGAGAGCTACTAAAAAAGTAACTAAAGCTGGAGAGACACGGTTACCAAGTAAAACTAAAGCACTAATAGCAAAGGCTATATCGGTAGCCATTGGAATCCCCCAACCACCAGCACCATCTCCACCATAGTTGATAGATAGGTAGATAAGAGCAGGTAAAATCATACCACCAATAGCACTAAGGATAGGGAGTATAGCTACTTTTATGTTAGAGAGTTCACCAACTAAAACTTCCCTTTTTATCTCCAATCCAACCATAAAGAAAAATATAGCCATAAGACCATCATTTATCCAATGGTGGATAGAGTGTGATAATTTCCAATCACCAACATTAAAGTCGATATTTGTGTGAAAAAGATGAGCGTAAGTTTCACTAAGTGGAGTGTTTGCCAAGATAAGAGCAACTACTGTCATAAACATCAACACTAAACCTGTTGTTGTTTGAGCATGTAAAAAGTTTTCAAAAGGGGTAGAGATTCTATTGAAAGCTTTTTCCCACGGTGCGTATAGTTTCATTTATGTTTCCTTAAAATAATTAGTTGAATCATAACAAAGAAGAGAAAACAGATAAATTTTTGTATAATTTGTTTATGAAATTAGAAGATTTAAAAAATAAAAAAGTGTTGATGTTTGGAAAAAGTCGTGCTTTTAGTGAAGATGAGTTTAGTTCACAAATAAAACATCACGATATTGATATAGTAAAAGAGTATAGTGATGAGGTTGTGGTTGTTGTAGAGGGTAAAATGATGACCCCTTATGAGCAGATAGCTAGTGAGAATCTTTATGAAGATAAAAAACCAAACTATATAACGATAGATATGTTTGAAAAAGAGTTAGCAAAACATATAGATGATAACACTCTTCTTATGAGTTTAAAACTCTCAAAAGATAAAAAGAGGTTAAAAAACTTTATAACAAACTCAACTATAAGTGATGAACTTTTTTTCAAACTTATAAGATTATATAATTGGAATGGTGAGGATTTTTTTGAAAATGATGATAATCGTGATGTAAGTTCAGCATTTATTTTAAGATTCTATGAAAATATCGAGCGAAACCATAATGTTCAGTTCTCAACAACTGGTTTTATCCATCTAATTGCTCAAACAAACGATTCTAAACTTTTAGATGCGATAAACAATCTAAAACCTTTAAAATTTCATCCAAAAATAAGATTAGCGATAGCTATGAATATCTACATAGATAACTCTCTTCAAAAAAGGTTTTATAAAAAAGGTGATGATAAAATCTTAGAGGCTTTATCTTTTAATAAAAAGCTTGATATTAGTTTGGTAAAAGAGTTTTTAAAGAGTGGAAAGTTTTGTGAAAATATAGCCCATTCGATTCAATTAAATGATGAACTATTTTTACTTTTAGATAATTACAAAATTTACTTAGCTTCAAATGGTAGTCTAACTTTAGAGATGGCAACTAAGCTTTTAGAGATGAAAGATAAAAATCTAAATTTAGCACTAGCTACAAATGATGCTTTAGATGTTGAGGTGATAAAAAAGCTTTTATCGTATAATGATGATGAGTTAAACCTTTTGTTATATGAAAATGGTTCAACACCAGTTGAGGTTTTACAAGAGGCTTATGAGAATCAAAGATATTTACTATCTTTAGCTAAAAATCCAAATACACCGATAGATATTTTATATCAGTTAGAGTTAGATTCTAAATATAGTAGATTTGTAAAATCAAATAGTGGATATGGAAAACATATACAAACAGAAAATATAGGGTGGTTATAGATGAAAGCTTCAAATTTAATAGATGTTATATCATCACTTTTTGAACAAAAAGTGCCAACATTTCTTTGGGGTGCTCCCGGTATTGGTAAATCATCTATCGTTAAGCAGATAGCAGATTCTAAAAAGATAGGTTTTATAGATTTAAGATTGGCTCTTATGGATCCAACAGACCTAAAAGGGATTCCATTTTATGATAAAGATTCCCACTCAGCACTTTGGGCTCCACCAGCTTTTTTACCAAGAGATGGTGAGGGGATACTCTTTTTAGATGAGTTAAACTCAGCACCACCATCAGTTCAAGCCTCAGCATATCAGCTTATCCTTGATAGAAAAGTGGGGGAGTATGAACTTCCTGATGGTTGGGCGATAGTATCAGCAGGAAATCGTGATGGTGATAGGGGTGTAACATATAGGATGCCAAGTCCATTGGCAAATAGATTTGTCCATTTTGAGATGGAGGTTGATGTTGATGACTGGAGATTTTGGGCTTATGAGAGTGGGATAGATAAGAGAATTATCGCTTATATATCTTACAAAAATGAGCATCTTTTCACTTTTGATACTAAAAATGATACAAAAAGTTTTGCTACACCTAGAAGTTGGGAGTATGTAGATAAGATTTTAAAATCTCATATATCTGAAGAGTTATTGTTAGAAACTATATCTGGAACAATCTCAAAAGAGGTAGCTGTTGGCTTTTTGAGTTTTATAAAAGTGATGAAAAGATTACCTGACATAGATGAGATTCTAAAGAGTGGAGAAGGTGAATATAGTGGCGATGTAGATGTTTTATATGCCCTAAGTGTAGGTTTAGTGAGTGGAGTGTTAAAAGATACTACTGATGAAAAGATAGATAATCTTTTAAACTATACACTAGATTTAAAAAATGAATTTGCTGTGATGATAGTACAAGATCTACAAAGAAATGGTGTAACGATGGAACACTCAGAGGTTTTTAAAAAGTGGGTAGATAAGTTTAGTTATCTACTTTTGTAAAATGTTTGTTAAGTTGATTTAGTTTTATGTATAAAAAAATCTCACAAGCAAAAGCTAAACTTTTAGTGGAGTATCCATACTTTGGAACTGTTGCTTCTAAGTTGGAGTTGGTTGTTAATGATGATATTCAATCCTCTAAATCTGATGGTTTAAGGCTTGAGTATAATAGTGATTTTTTTGATGAGCTTACGATAAATGAGATGGAATTTATCTTTGCTAATGGTGCTATGCACGCATCTTTAGCTTATGAAAATAGAAAAAATGGTCGTAGTGGGTGGCTTTGGCAGTTGGCTACGGACTATGCTATAAATGATATGTTGGTTGAAAATGGGTTAGATAGACCTTGGCAATCACACTATTCACAACGCTTTAGTGGGCTTTATGCTGAGGAGATATATGCTGAACTTAAAGATGATATACTCCGTGATGAATTAGAATACGAAGCTGATGATATAGATGATGTTCAAGATTCTAAACAAACAACAAAAGATGATTTTTTAAATGAGCAACTTTTTGAGGAGTTTACAAAATCTGTTTTAGAGAGTGAAGCTAAAAATGGTGAACTACCTTTAGAGATAGATAGATTTTTTGAGCTAGATTTTAATTCAACGATTGATTGGAGAGATGAGTTAAGATTAGCGATAGATAAGTTTCATAAAGATGATTATAGATTAATCCCACCAAACAAAAAGTTTTTACATTTAGGAATCTATCTACCAGCTTGTGTTAGTGATAGATTTAATCTCGTTATCGCTGTTGATAGTTCAGCCTCAGTTGATAGTGAACTGTTAAATCAGTTTTTGGGTGAGGTTAATTTTTTGATGGAGAGCATACAAAACTATCAGATAGAGTTAATTATTTGTGATGATAAAATTCAATCACATCAAACTTTTTATAGTGGTGATATTTTAGAGTGTGATATAAAAGGTAATGGTGGTACAGATTTTAGAGCTGTTTTTGAGTTTATAGAATCTAAGCTTGATGATACTAAGCTACTTCTATATTTTACAGATTTAGATGGTGTTTTTCCACAAACCAAACCAACTTATGATGTTAAATGGGTTACAACAAAAGAGATAGAGATTCCATTTGGAGATATTATAATTTTAAAGTAAAATAATCAAAAGGAATTTATTTTGAAAATAGCAGAAAATATAACACAACTTATAGGAAATACTCCACTTGTAAAATTAAACACACCATCAAGATTAACTGGTGCTACTATTTTAGGAAAGTGTGAGTTTATGAATCCAACTTCATCAGTAAAAGATAGAATCGGGTTTAATATGATTAAAAGAGCTAGAGAAGCTGGAGATATTACTGATGATACAACTATCATAGAGCCAACAAGTGGAAATACTGGTATAGCATTGGCATCTGTTTGTGCGTCTCAAAACTTAAGATTGATTCTAACTATGCCTGAATCTATGAGTATAGAGAGAAGAAATCTACTAAAAGCATTTGGAGCAGAGTTAGTTTTAACTCCAGCTAAAGATGGTATGAATGGCTCAATCGAAAAAGCAAATGAGTTAAAAAAAGAGATTCCAAACTCAATAGTTTTACAACAGTTTCAAAATGAAGCTAACCCTGAGATTCATATACTTACAACAGCAAAAGAGATTTTAGAAGATACAGATAAAAATATAGATGCTTTTGTGGCATCTGTTGGTACAGGTGGAACATTAACTGGAACAGCAAAAGGTTTAAAAGATGAGGTTACAAATATAGCAATTTTTGCTGTTGAGCCTAAAGAATCTGCTGTTTTATCTGGTGGTAGTGTTTCACCTCATGCTATTCAAGGGATAGGGGCTGGATTTATACCTGATATTTTAGATACATCTACATATGGTGAAGTTATAAAAGTTAGTAATGAAGATGCCATAAAAACAGCGAAAATGTTAGCAAAAGAGGAGGGGCTTTTGGTTGGAATCTCTGCTGGTGCTAATGTTTGGGCTACTATGGAGGTAGCATCGAGAGATGAGTTTAAAGGTAAAACTTTAGTGACCATACTTTGTGATACAGGTGAGAGATATATGAGTACACCACTATTTGATGAGTAGTTATTTAGAGACTATAAAAGTGGTTGATGGTGAGATATATCATATAAATTACCATCAAAAAAGGTATGAATCTGTTTTAAAATCTTTTGGGGTGGCAGAGTTTAAAAATTTAGTAGATTTTTTAGATCCACCAAAAGATGGTTTATATAGATGCCGTTTAGTTTATGATTTAGATGGTGTTGTTGAGGTTAGTTACCATAAATATAAAAAGAGAACTATCAACTCTTTAAAAATAGTTGTTGATAATAGTATAGATTACTCACTAAAATCTACAAATAGAAAAGATTTAGATTCTTTATTTTTAAAAAAAGATGGTTGTGATGATGTTTTGATAGTTAAAAACTCTTTAGTTACAGATACCACCATAGCAAATATAGCTTTTTATAAAGATGGAATCTGGTTTACTCCTAAAACCCCACTACTCAAGGGAACAACAAGAGCTAGAGTTTTAGATGGTGGTGGGTTAGTTGAATCTGAGATTAGAGTTGATGAGTTGGAAACTTTTTCAAAAGTGGCACTTCTTAATGCTATGGTAGATTTTGATATATTAGAAAAGTGTGATTTTTTGGTATAATTTTATCAATAAATAAAAGGATACAAATTTGTTAGAAAATATAATAAAAGATAGAGAGTTTGCTCTTTTAATGCAAAGAAACATACAAGAGTTGTTAATTCATTTTTTTAATAAAGAACAAAATTTTGGGATACTTTGTAGTATAAAAGATGTATCTTTTAACCCACCATTACCACAAGATATAGAATCTAGTTTTCGTGAGATGACACTTTTCTTTTTAGCTGGTTACACTTTTGAAACAGCACATATCGTTGATAACTGTTTAGTATTTGAAGCTGGTTTTGGTAGTGAAAATATAGGTAGTGTTGTAACAGTTCCACTTTACTCTATAATGCAAGTGATAGTTGAAGAGACTCCAGTTCTTATCAATCTTTCAACATTTAAGATAGAAGATGAGGTTAAGAATAGTGGTGTAGATGAGAAAGGTGTTGAAAACTCTATGGCATCTTTTTTATCAAATCCAGAAAACTCTAAATTTTTAAAAAAATAGTTTAAGTGGGAAACCCCACTTAAGATTTTATACTTTGTTTAAAGATAAAAGATAACTTACCACATTATCTACAAAAACATCATGTTTTTTATCTTTAGTATAAGCGATATAGAAGTTTCTTTCTATTTTTATACCTTTGATTCTAGCTTCAAATAATCTTCCATCTACTAGTTCTGATTGTATAACATGACGAGACATAATAGATACTAGTGGTCTCTCTGCTTTATTATCAGCGTGCATAATAGTCTCTTTTATAGCTGTTGGACTTGCTAAAACACCAAGTACATTAAAAGCACTACACTGAACACCTATCTCCTCAAAAGCATCTGAAGTTAGTTTTCTAGTGTGTGAAGCCTCATCTCTACATATCCAGTCAAACGCAAATAGATCATCAGCTTTTAATTGTTTTGGTAGTGGTTGATTTGAAAATACAACAAGCTCATCTTGAACCCACTCACGATAAACAATACCATCTCTAAAGATTGGTGATTCTATAAGTGCTATATCTATCTTTTTATCTTCAAGTTGATCGATAACTTCAGATGATAGGGCAACATTCATAAAAACTTCGTTATCGATTCTTTTTTTAATCTCACCAAGGTAGTTAGGTAGGATATAGTTTCCAATCGCATAAGAAGCACCCATAACAAATGTGAACTCTTTGTTGATAATTTTTAGAAGCTCTTTTTCACTATTTGCGATAGATTTTTCAAGTTTTGTTGCGATTCTAAATAGATCTTCACCCTCTTTTGTAAGTAAAATTCCATTCTTTTTTCTTTCAACTATTTTAGTATCTAAATAATCTTCAATAAATTTAATTTGCTGAGTTACAGCTGGTTGAGAGATACCAAGTTTTGCTGATGCTTTAGAAAAACTTTTCTCTTTTATAACCATTAAAAAGGTTTGTAATTTAGCAAAATCTTTTAACATAATAATTCCTATAAGTAAAATTGATAATAAAAGTATAACTCATAATTATAATTAAATCAATAGTTTCTTACTGATTTACTAGAATTTAGTTATAATAAAAATAAGAGAGTATAAATCTAAATATTTTATAGTGATAATTATATGAAAAAAATTTTTGAAAAATTAAACGATGAACAGAGCTTAGCAGTAAAACAATCTGAGGGTCCTGTTCTTATTTTAGCTGGTGCTGGTAGTGGTAAAACAACCACTATCGTGTCCCGCTTGGCATATCTTATTGAAGTTTTGGGGATTCCAGCTTCAAATACTTTAACATTAACTTTTACAAATAAAGCAGCAAAAGAGATGAAAGAGAGAGCTTTAAATATGATAGAAAATATATCATATCCACCTCTTTTATGTACCTTTCATAAATTTGGTTTGCTTTTTTTAAAGTTTAATATCCATCTTTTAAAAAGGGAAAATAATTTTGTTGTTATAGATACTGATGATAAAAAGAAGATTATTAAAAAGATAAATTCAGAACTTCCAACACCACTTGTAGCTAGTGAAATATCTAGGTATAAAAACTCACTTTTATCACCAGATGATGCTTATAAACAAGCAGAACTTTTTCAATACCAAGAGATAGCTAAAGTTTATGAGGAGTATGAAACATACTTGATTGAAAACAATTTAGTAGATTTTGATGATCTTATAGCTTTAACTTATAAGCTTCTTGATGAGAATCCTGAGTTAGCAAAACAAACATCACAAAGATACCAATATATAATGGTTGATGAGTATCAAGATACAAATGAGTTACAACTACGATTGATACAAAAGCTTTGTTATTCACATAATAATGTTTGTGTGGTTGGTGATGATGATCAAAGTATTTATGGTTGGCGTGGGGCTCATATACGAAACATTATAGAGTTTGATAAAGATTTTGAGGGTGCTAAGATATTTAAGCTTGAGGAGAACTACCGTTCTCGTGAGCCAATTTTAAAAGTAGCTAATACCCTCATAGAGCATAACCGTTCAAGACATGGTAAAAAACTTATCGCTACTCGTGGAACTGGTGAAGATGTACTTACTCTAAACTCAAATGATGAAAATGAGGAATCAAGAAAAGTTGCTCAAAAGATAGTAAAACTTTTAGATTCTGGAGTTAGAGCTAAAGATATAGCTATACTTTATAGAGTTAATGTTTTAAGTAGATCGATAGAGGAGGGGCTAAATAGAGCTGGTATCTCCTACAAACTTGTTGGTGGGTTACGATTCTATGATAGAGCAGAGATTAAAGATCTAATCTCATATATAAGAGTTATAACAAACTTCCATGATGATTTCTCTTTCAAAAGGATAGTAAATAAACCTAAAAGGGGTTTAGGTAAAGCTAGTATAGAAAAGATTGAGTTAGCTGCACTATCAAAAGCGGTTTCTATCTTTGAGTATATAGATAGTGTAGAGATGAGTGAGTTAGTAGCTTTAGTTAAAAAGAAAAATGCTGGTACTTTAAAAGAGTTTATAGAAAATATAAAATATGTTGCTAAGGTAGCAAAAGAATCTACTTACGATTTTATAGACCAACTTGAGAACACTTTTCATCTTAAATCTATATATGCTGGAACGCAAGAGGTTGAGGATAGAATCTTAAATATGGATGAGTTTTATGGTCTGTTTCGTGATTTTATCAAGAAATCTCCAGATGCTTCATTAGATGAATTTTTAAATGAGTTAACTTTAGAGAGTGAACAAGATCAGGTTGAGGGTGAATCTATATATATGATGAGTATTCATGCTTCTAAAGGTTTAGAGTTTGAGCATATCTTTGTTATAGGGCTAGAGGAGGGCTTTTTACCTTTAGTTGGTGATGGTAGTGATCTTGAAGAGGAGAGACGACTTGGATATGTTGCTTTTACTAGAGCTAAAGAGAGTTTAACACTATCTCATGCTGGAAGTAGATTCTATAAAGGTCGTAGAAGTGATCTATCAAAAAGTAGATTTTTTAATGAAGCTGGACTTTGTGCTGGTTCACTTGTGGTTGAGAAAAACACAGCTTTTAAAAAGGGTGATTTAGTTCGCCATAAAATTTTTGGTGCTGGTAGAGTTACTGGTGTTAGTAAATCTGGTAGAGAGTTTAAACTTAGTATAAATTTTGCTGGTACAAAAAGGGATATTTTAGCCTCATTTGTGGAGAGACTATGAATCGTTTATTTGTAGCTTATAAACCATCTGGAATCGGTTCAAACCTTTTTTTATCTAAACTAAAAAGAAAATATAACAACAAAAAAGCTGGGTTTACTGGTACGCTAGACCCTTTTGCTAAAGGTGTTTTAATTATAGGTTTTGGTTCACATACAAAGCTGTTCCGTTTTTTAAATAAAACACCAAAAACATATAGAGCAACATTATGGTTAGGTGCTTCATCAGATAGTTTAGATACTGAGATGATAGATGATGTAAAGATTCTAAGTGAGATTGAAAAATCTAAGGTGGAAGATGTTGTAAAATCTTTAGAGGGTGAGCTGGAGTATGAACCACCTATCTTTAGTGCTAAGAGGATAGATGGTCAAAGAGCTTATGATTTAGCACGAGCTGGTAAAGAGGTTAAACTAAATAAGATAAATTCAACTATTTATGAAACGAAATTGATTCACTATTGTCATCCATTTGTAACATTTGAAGCAACAGTCTCAGAGGGTACTTATATCCGTTCATTGGGTAGGATTATAGCTCAAAGATTGGGTGTAGATAATGGTAGTCTTAGTGCCTTAGAGAGATTAAATGAGGGTCAATTTAGATATAATGATGAAAAACCTTTAGATATTAAAAAATCTTTGAATATACCTATCAACAAATATTTGGGTGATTATGATAATGTTAACTATGGTAGAGTTTTAAATATAGAAGATTTAGAGATAAAAGATGATGGGTCTTATTGGTTAGATAATGGTGATAATATATCTGTTATAACTATAAAAGATAATGAAGTAAAATATGAATTAGGTAGGATATATGTATGTTAGTGCTTGCTAGAAAGTTAGATGAATCGATAATTATCAACGATAATATTACAATTAAAATCATATCGATAGATAAAGGTGTTGTAAAATTAGGAATTGATGCTCCAAAAGAGATCTCTATTGTAAGAAATGAGTTACTTGAAGATGTAAAAGATCTAAATATAGCAGCATCTAAGAACACAGAAGAAAAAGAGCTTAGTTTACTAAGTAAAATAATAAGAAAATAGATAATTATGTTAAGAGTTTATAAAGCTTATGCTAAGGTAAATATTTTTTTAAAAATTACAGGAACTAGAGATAACTATCATGAGATTGTATCAAGATTTATGAGAGTAGGTTCCCTTTATGATGAGATCTCATTTTTGTTAAAATCATCTAAAGAGTTTAAGATTATCGGTGATTTTGCTTGTGAGACAGAGCAAAATACTATATATAAAGCATATTTAGCACTAAGAGATTATATAGAATCTGATGAGTTAGATCTTTTGATGGAGAGATATGCTATTTGTGTTAAAAAATCTATCCCAGCTTTTGCTGGTCTTGGTGGTGGCAGTAGTGATGCTGCTACATACTTAAAAATGTGTAACAAGGTTTTAGATTTAGGGTTAAGCTTAGAGGAGTTAGCTACTGTTGGTTTAAAAGTTGGTGCTGATGTTCCATTTTTTATATACGGTTATAGTAGTGCTAATGTAAGTGGAATCGGTGAAATTGTTGAAAAATTTGATGAGAAAGTTTTAGATTTTGAGATATATACACCTGATGTTGAGATAAGTACACCAAAGGTTTATAAATCTTACAGAGAAAACTTTTTTAATCCCATAGATAGCTCAACTGCTGATAAGTTGAAAAAAACTTCATCATTAGATATTTTAAATAGTATGAAGATTGATGAGGTAAATGATCTATATAATCCAGCAAAACTAGAGTATAAAGAATTAGAAAAATCTCACAAAGATGGTTATTACTTTAGTGGTAGTGGAAGTAGTTTTTTTAGAGTTAAAACAGAGGAGAGAACTGATGGGTGAGACTTTAGCTAAAAATAAAAAAGCATATTTTGATTATTTTTTAGAGGAGAAGTTTGAAGCTGGTCTTGTTTTACAAGGTAGTGAGGTTAAAGGGATTCGTGCTAGACGGGTTAATCTAAAAGATAGTTTTATCCGTTTTGTGGGTAATGAAGCTTTTTTATTTAATGCTCATATTGGTAGGCTTGATACTACACACCATTTTTATGCTCATGAGGAGAGGGGAAGTCGTAAACTTTTACTCCATAAGGCTCAGATTCAAAAGATGTTAAAAGCTGTAAATAGAGATGGTTATACTGTTGTTCCTTTACAACTATATTTTAACGATAGAAATATTGTAAAGATTCAAATAGCAATAGCAAAAGGTAAACAGTTACACGATAAAAGGCAAGATCTAAAAGCAAAAGATATGAAAAGAGATATACAAAGAGCTATGAAAGATTATTAATGAGGTTTTTTACCCTATTTTTTATGGTTATATCTTCACTTTTTGGATTAGATATAACCTTATCTGATTCTAAAGTATCTAATGGTAGAACTCTTTATATTGAGTTTGCTAAAGAGAAAAATATCGATTTTAAAGAGATTATTTTAGGAAAAAAAAGCTATCAAGTTTTTAAACATCCAAAAGATGGTAAAAAATTTTATACATTATTACCTCTTAGTTATTACCAAAAGCCAAACTATGAAGAGGTTAAATTAGTTTTTTTTGATGATGGAATTGAGAAAAACCATTATATTATTGTTGATATAAAAGATGGTGATTATAAAAAAGAGAAGATTGTTGTTCAAAAATCTAAGGTAAACCCTAAGAAAAAATCTGTGAAAGAGAGAACATCAAAAGAGTATAAAAATGCTATGGAGATATACTCTAAAGTTACACCAAAAAGTTACATAGATTCTAAGTTTATTCTACCCATAGAATCTAAAATAACAAGTGATTTTGGTAAAGCTAGAATCTATAACAATAGTTTAAATGGTTACCATAGTGGAACAGATTTTAGGGCAAAGGTTGGTACACCTATCTTTGCTAGTAATGATGGTGTAGTTGTTTTAGCTAAAAACAGATTTTATGCTGGTAACTCTATCATCATAGATCATGGTCATGGAATCTACACTTGTTACTATCATCTAAGCAAATTTAATGTAAAAAAAGGTGATAAAGTAAAAAAATCACAAATTATCGGATTATCTGGCGATACAGGTAGGATAACTGGACCACATCTACATTTTAGTGTTAGGGTTGGTGGTGTTCAGGTTGATCCACTTCAGTTTATAAAACTGATAAATAAAAATCTATATAGGGAGATGTAATGACAATTTTTCAGTTGTTAATGTTAGGTGCTTCAGCTTATTTCGCATTTAAAATTTATGAACATATATATACTTTAGAGGAGCCTCAAGAGAAAAAAACTGCTCCAAAAATGGATAACAAAGAGAGTGAAAAAACTTTAAATAGCTTTTCCCCTTTTAGTGCTGAAGAGTTAGTGGAAAAAGCAGATAACGCTTTTGAAGAGCAAGATTATCAAAAAGCTTTAGCATTTTTATTTGAAGCTAATGAAAAAGATAGTGATAATGGAGAGATATTATTTAAGATAGCTTATATCTTACAACAAAATGGTGAAGATGATAAGGCGTTAAAATATTATAAAGAGGCTTTAGAGGTTGATAAAAATAATGCTTATATATACAATGGTATGGCATCGATATATAGAAAAAATGGTGAGTTCACATCAGCTAGAATCAATCTACATAGTTCGCTAGAGATAGAGCCAGATAACCCTATCACATACTACAACTTTGGTAATCTTTTAGTAGATATGAAACAGTATGATGAAGCAAAAGATATGTATAAAAAAGCTATCAATTTAGATCCTGATTTTAGTGAAGCAAAAGAGGAACTAGAAAAATTAGAGAATAGGAGTGGTGATGAAGATTGAGCAGATATATAACTATTTAGATAAATTATCACCATTTGAACTTCAAGATTCTTGGGATAACTCAGGTCTTTTATTGGGTTCAATGAATCAGGAGATAAATAAAATAGCTTTAAGTATAGATGTTGATGAGGAGTTGATAGAATCTTTAGATAAAGATACACTACTCATTACTCATCACCCCATAATATTTGGTGGTGTAAAACAGATGAATTACGACACATATCCATCAAACTTACTACATAAAATGGTGAGAAAAAAAATATCAAATATTGCGATGCACACAAATTTTGATAAAACTCATCTAAATAGTTATGTAGCAATAGAGATTTTAGGGTATGAGATTTTAGAGGTTGATGGTTATATAAATTATCTAAAAGTTGATGAAGAGTTTGATGTTTTTGCTAAAAAAATATCAAAATATTTTAAGTTAGAAAATACAAAATGTGTAAAATGTCACGATTTTGTGAAAATTGTAGCTTTAACAACAGGGTCTGGATGTTCACTTATCAAAAATGTAAAAGCTGATTGTTTCTTGACAGGTGATATAAAATATCACGATGCTATGGAAGCAAAAAGTATAAATTTATCGCTAATTGATATAGGACATTTTGAAAGTGAACACTTTTTTGGAGAAATTTTGCTTAAACATTTGAAAAATTTAGGTTTAGAGGCTATAATTTCAACATCAAAGAATCCGTTCACATATATTTAATCCAAAAGGAGACTAATGAACCAGCATCTTAAACAAATAATAGACCTTTCTCATGTAGATAAAGAGATTGATGCTTTTGAGCCACAAATCGAAGAAGCAAATGCTAAACTAGAAGCAGTATTAGCAAAAAAAGAGAGTATCGATTCAGATATTGAAAATTTAAGTATTGAAATCAAAGATGAAGAGCTTAAAAAACATAAAAATGAGATTCATTTAGTTGAACTTTCTCAAAAATTAGAGGCTAACTCTAAAAAATCTGCTGAGATAAAAACTGAGCGTGAGATGAAATCTTTACAATTAGAGGAAGAGATTGCTAAAGAGCAAGTAGCTTTTGCTAATGAAGAGATTGAAAGAATTGAAAAAATTATAGAACTTAAAAAAGAGCAAATAGAATCTGCTAAAGAATCTTTAGCTGAATTAGAAAGTTCTTTAGAATCTGTAAGAGCAGAGGTTGATGAAAAATTAAAAGTAATCAACAACGATAGACAAAAAGTTTTTGCACAAAAAGAGAAATTACTTTCAGGTATTAACCAAAAAGGTTTAGCTTTTTATCAAAAAATCCGTAGATGGGCAAAAAATACAACTGTTGTAAAAGTAGAAGATCAAGCTTGTATGGGATGCCATATGCTAATAAGCGATAAAGTTTATTCTGATGTTATTAGAGCAGAAGATATTACATCATGTCCACATTGTGGTCGTATTTTGTATGTGGAAACATCTGCTGAGTAAGCTATTTACTCTTTTTTACTATACTCTTAGTGTTTTGCTATATTTTATAGCATTACCACTATTAGTTTATCTTTCATTTAAACAAAAGTATAAAATCTCAATCCCTTCCCGTTTTTTTCTTTTTAATAATCCTAGATTTGAAAAAGATGATGGTATTTGGTTTCATGTTTGCTCACTTGGTGAGGCAAGAGCATTAAAACCTATACTAGATTTAGTTCCAAATAAAAATATTAAAATAACGACAATCACACAAACAGGGCAAGATGAAGCAAAAAAATATAATGCTGAAGTAAGGTATCTGCCTTATGAGATGTTTTTACCATTTTGGATAAAAAAGCAAAAGTTGTTGATTGTTTTAGAGGCAGAATTTTGGTATTTACTTTTTATAGTAGCTGTTTCTAGGGGTACTAAAGTGGTACTTTTAAATGCTCGTATATCTGATAAAAGTGTAAAAAAGTATCTACAATTTGCTTGGTTTTATAGAAAAATGTTGTCTAAAGTAGATACTATCTATGCCCAAAGTGAGGTTGATAAAAACCGTTTTATAGCTTTAGGTGCTAGAGATATTGAGGTTATAGGAAATATAAAACTTGCGAGTAAAATTGTAAAAACAAAAGAGTATCAAAAGCCAAATTGTGAAGTTATAGTAGCTGGAAGTACACATGATAGTGAAGAGTTGGCTATACTAAAAGCTTATGTAGAATATAGAAAGATGTCAGGTTCAAAGCTTATAGTGGTACCTAGACACCCTGAAAGATTTGATGATGTGTATAGTATGATGAAAGAGTTTAGTGAAAAATATTCATTATCTTTATCAAGGTTTTCTCAAACTAAAGATTTATCTACGGATATGATTCTAGTAGATGAGATGGGTGAACTAAATAATATATATGCTATTAGTGATATCGCAATATTAGGTGGGGCATTTAAAGATGATGTTGGTGGACATAATCCGTTAGAACCAGCGTATTTTGGATGTAAAATCATAACTGGAAAACATTTTTTTCATCAAAAAGAGCTTTTTAAATATGTTCACCATGTTCAATATGTTGAGAGTGATATGATTCATAAAGCATTAGTAAAAACAAAAGAGTTACCAGAATCGAGAGTAGATGAGATAATAGATTTAAAACCGATTATAAATAAAATATTAGAAAATTAAGGACAAAATATGGCATTAGAAAAAGCATATAAAATTTTAGCAATACAAGAGGGTGTATCAAATTCTCAAGCTAAATCTATGATAGATAGAGGTTTAGTTTATGTTGGGAATAAAAAAGTTGTTATAGCTCGTGGTGAGCTTGACTCAAAAACTATTTTTAGAATAATTAAGATAGAAAAAGCAAAACCATTATTTGAAAATGATGATATAGTTGTTGTTGATAAACCAGCTTATGTAAATTCAGATGAGATAGAGAGACAGTATAAACCAGCAGTTTTACTTCATAGACTTGATCGTGAAACAAGTGGTGTTTTGATGCTTGTTAAAAATGAAGAGTTTAGAGAAAAAGCTATAAAAGAGTTTAGAAAAGATAAGGTATATAAAGAGTATATCGCTTGGGTAGAAGGAATCATTAGTGAACCAGTAGAGGTTGATAAGCCTATCTTAACTCAAAAGAAAAATAACAAAGCATACTCTAATGTTTCAGGAAAAGGTAAACCAGCAAGAACTGAGATTTTTCCAGATATCGTTAGTGCTAACAAAACAAAAGTTAAATGTATCATACATAATGGAAGAACACACCAAATTAGAACACATCTTCGCTACATAGATCACTCAATAGTTGGTGATGAACAGTATGGTGGAAGAAGAGCTAAAAGAGTTATGCTTCATGCTCATAAAGTTAGATTGTTAGGTATGGAGTTTGTAGCACCAGAGCCTAAGATATTTACTGATTTTCAGTAAAATATTATTTCAAGAATATATAAAGTAAGATTTAGATAGAATCCACAAAATTCTATATCTAAAATTTGGAGAGATTTATGTTTGATACTTTAACAGATTCGTTTACAAATGCGATTAAAAAAATTCGTTTTCATGACGATGACAAGGCTTTATCTAAGGCACTTACAGAGTTAAAAAAGAATCTATTAAAAGCAGATGTAAACCATAAGGTTGTTAAAGAGTTAATCTCAAAAGTGGAAACAGAGACTAAACTAAAAGGGATAGGTAAAGATCAGTTTTTAGATGCTCTAAGAAAAGCTTTACATGAACTTTTAGAGATTGGTGGAAACAAAGGTTTCACTTTTGCTCCAAACCCACCAACTGTTATACTTATGACAGGGCTTCAAGGTTCTGGTAAAACAACTACAACTGGTAAATTAGCACTATATTTAAAAAATAAACAAAAGAAAGTTCTTATTGTTGCTGCCGATTTACAGCGTTTAGCAGCAGTTGAACAACTTCGTCAAATCACTACTCAAATAGAGGTTGAACTTTATGAAGATGAATCTACAAAATCACCAGTAGAGGTTGTAAAATCAGCAGTAGCTAAGGCAAAAGATGGAATCTATGATGTTGTACTTATAGATACTGCTGGTCGTTTAGCTATTGATGATGAACTTATGGAGGAGTTAGCAGATGTTAAAGCTGTGGCAAATCCAGATGAGATTTTTTATGTAGCAGATTCCCTTACTGGTCAAGATGCTATAAGAACAGCTACATCATTTAAAGATAAAATTGGTATTGATGGTGTTATCCTCTCTAAATATGATGGTGATTCTAAGGGTGGTGTAGCTCTTGGTTTATCATCTCAAGTTCAAGTACCTCTTCGTTTTATCGGTAGTGGTGAAAAGATGGAAGATTTAG
>CAYLNF010000016.1:0-21346 GCA_964385165.1 uncultured Sulfurimonas sp. | reverse complement strand
TAAACTAGCTATATCTGGAAGTTGTATTATGGCTAGTGATTATGAATACTCTCTTAGATTAACAACTTCAGATACAGATATAAATAATAACTGCTTTAAATCTACATCAGTTGATGATTTAGTTTACTCTGAAGATAGTGGTGCTACTTTTACAAACAATAGTTGGTATGATTGGAAAGATGGTGATTATAGTAATAGCCACAATGTAAATGATAGTGATACACAAAAATGTTCCATAGGTTGCTACCCAGATGAGGAGGAGGATGTTAACTTTACTGTTTGTGATAGTTTTAGAAATGATGATGGTAATTTAGATGATCTCAATATCTCAACAAAAATCATAAAAACATCTTTTGATCTAAATATATCAGCAGTAGATGATGATAATAACATCACAGACTTTAATGGAACAGTTTGTTATCAGATTCAAGACAATAATGATGAAAGTGTTTGGGAAAGTGATGAGATGAATCGTTCAATTATAGTAACCTATTCTGGTGATGATGTAACTTTTATCTCAAAAGATGCTTGGATGTTTATAAAATGGAAAAAAAATACAAGCAAAGATGATGTAAATTGTTCAGAAGAGCTAGATGGAAATGTAACATCAAAAGATCATTTTGCTATAAAACCAAAAGAGTTTTTTATAAATCTTAGCGATTCTACTGTAAAAGCTGGTTCAGATTTTAATTTAACTTTTTTAGCAGGTTATGATGAAAATACACCATCGAGTGATTACAATGAAACAAATGAGGGGGATGATGCTAGTTTTAGTGTAACTGTGAAAGAGCAAAATCCAAATGCAATAGATGGTGTGTTTGATCCAGATATAACCTCAAATGTAGATTTTGAAGATGGTAAAAAAGATTTTACTAATATAACATATAATGAGGTTGGGATAGTAGATATAAATATAAGTGAAGATAATACAAGCTGTTCACAAAAATATGCTGGTATAGATTGTGATGATAAAAATATTACAGATTACTGGAATACTGATGATAATATATCTATAAATCCAAAAATTGAAACTTTAACTATAACACCACACCATTTTGCTGTAACTGTTAAGTCTAAAAACTTTGAAGATGGTTTATTTACATATGTAGCAGATTCAAATCTAACTCTAATGAGTGCTGTTGTAGATATAAATATAACTGCTCAAAATGAAAATAACGATACAACTCAAAACTACAACAAAGATTGCTATGCTGATGATATAAAAGTTGATTATAACTACACATTAGTAGATGAAAACTTAACTAACTTTTTATATAAATATAGATTTAGTGATAGTAACTCATCTGATAGTAGTGTAGATATTAATGATCTAGTTTCTGATGATATAGATAGATCAAGTTTCTATACCGATCATAACGGTTCTGCTATTTTTGAGATAAACTATAATTTTGATAGAAACAGATCAAACCCTATAAACCCTTTTGATATAGATATAACAAACTTTAATGTAGTTGATACTAATTATAGTGATGTTAAGGGAACAGGTAAAGATTCTGCTAATGCTAATTTTTGTTGGGGTAGAACACAAACTGATGATATACAAACTCAAAAAAATGATGTAAACCACACAATCGTTATAGAGGTTTATGATGATGCTGATACAGATTATACAAAAGATTTTACTGAAAATTCACTAAATTGGTATCAACATGAAAATCATAACAGAGTTATAGATGGAAATATTAGTGCCATAAATGCTACAACATCATCAACACTTGAAAATATTGTATTTTCTGTTGATGATATAAAAGATCCAGATAGTGGAGATGTAAATATCACTATCTCTAACGATATAGAAGATACTTACTATATGCACGAACATATACAACCATGGTTATGGTACACAGTTGATGGTTATGGTGATGATTATAATGATAGTGATGGTAGTAGCTGTTCAGCTCATCCATGTTTTAAATATACACTAGATAAAGATGATGATAGTGATGATAACAGTATATCATCAGGTGAATATCTAGGTGGTAATGCTGAAACAAACTCAACTGGTGAAACTACCCGTATAGGTATTAAGGTATATAGATAATTTTTTTTGATACAATAAGCTATAAGATTGTCTAATAAAAAAGGTATTTTAAGAATGAGAAATGGTTTAACACTTATCGAACTGATATTATCGATGGTAATTATAGCAATAGTATTCTCAGTGGTACCAAAAATCATTTTTACCTCCAATAAATCTATGGCTACATCGATGAAAGAGGATGCTCTTTTTAATGCCTATACCCTACTAGGTACTATTTATAGATTAGCTTGGGATGAAAATACTCTAAAAGAGGGAAAAATTTTAGACACAGATAAAAATGAATGTGATGAGTATAGAGTTGGTGGATTTATAGGTTCAAGAAACTGTGAAGATAGTGATGATGCTGCTACAAATATAGGTAGAGAAAATCAATACTATAACGATATAGATGATTATGATGATTATGATAAATCAGATACAGATAGGGATGTAAGAGTTGTTGGAAATAGTAAATATAATTTATCACTAGATATAAATTATGTTGATGAAAACTATACAAATCAAAGTAAAACAGATACAGATGAATTTAAAGAGATTATCGTAACTGTATCAGCACATAATGATAATAAACAGATGGCTGGATTTGAATCTAGCTTTTTTTACTACTCTACAAACTTAGGTTTAATCCCAATTAAAAAGATGCAATGGAAATGAGAAAAGGCTTTACTCTTATAGAGATGATTTTTGTGATAGTTATCTCTGCTGTTTTATCGATAGGAAGCTTTAAAGCGATAGAAGCACTATATATTAGAAGTGCTAAAGCTAAAGCTATAACAGATATGACACTCCGTTCACAGATAGTCTTAGATCAACTGAGTCAACTTATATATAATAGAATCCCAAATAGTGTTATAGGGTATGATGCTAATGGAAGTAATGAGTGTGAAGCGATAGATGATCTATCTCAATCATACCCGATTATAGAGTGGATTGGAATCATGGATGATGAGCTACTTCAAAATAAATATGATAGCTTTATAGATATGGGTGAAAGCAATAGAACAAGTAGAGTTTTAGCTACTAGAGATATAAGAGCTGAATTAGATGCTGATAATGTAAATCTTATTTTCGCAGGTACATTTGATGAGGGTGCTGAGGGTGCTGTTAGTGCTTGTGAAGGTGCTTTTGGGTGGCATGGGAGAGATAGCAACCTATCTTTCATAGTTGATATAGATGAAAATAGCACAAAATTGACAGATGATGAAGATCATCAACCTGAAGATATTTATGAAAAATACTACTTATCAAATACAGCATATGCGGTTGCTCGTGGAAAAGATCTAAATATAAGTGATTTAGAGAGTAACTGTGATGGTGGTAACTATATTTTTCCTGAGCAATTAGATTTCAATACAACCTTATTTTTATTTTATGGTTACCAGCCATTTGAATATCAAAGTGGAAATGAAGTTGATGAAACATTTTGTGGAGATTCTATCGGTACAAGAGAGGGTAATGTAAGTATTTTAGCAACAGATATCAACGCTTTTGAAGCTGAATATATAAATAGAACAATAAGGCTAAATATTGATATGAATAGAACAATTCGTGGTGCTACAAGTGTTTATATAAGTAAGCAAAAGGCTATATACTAATGAGAAAAGCTATGGGGCTTATACAAGCTATAATGATGATTCTAATCGTTAGTGGTATGATGGTACTTGTTTTAAAATATGCTTCTATCTCAGCTAGGCATGTAGCTGATACTTATATAAAAGAGCAAAATGAGCTATTTTTAAGTAGTACAATTGAACAAGCATTACTAGCTATATCTGAACATAATCGAAGTAGTAGTGGATGTTTAGACTATTATAAACCAACATCTGTAAAAAAAAGAGATATTATATATAGTGCTCAAGTTGATATTATAAAATACTATTTAGATGAAGATAGTGATGATTTAGATGATTGTAATAACACAAATAAATATGGTGAAAGGATAGGTATATCGATAAATAGCGATGGGGATAGCCATGGTATGGCACTATTTGAGATGGAGGTTAATGCTACTAAAGCTGATGGAACTGTTATTAGTAGAATCTTAAAAAGGACACTTCAACAACCATGAGAGCATTTACACTTATTGAACTTATATTTGTTATTGTAATAATAGGGATTTTAGCAGGGATTGGTATCACTTCATTTAAACCAAAATATCTACTAGATGATGTAAACTTTATACAAAGTAAAATAAAAGAGGCACAGTTTCTAGGTATAGGTTATGAGCATAACAATTTTGGTAGTGAAGAGACAACTCCAGATTATAACAATGGTTGTATAAAAATAGATAAAGAATCTTTAGATGAAGATTCTAATAATACAAATGAAGTTAGTTATCATCTTCATGTAGCTATAACAGTAGAAGGTGATGGTAGCGATATACTATGTTTTGATTCTAAAGGGAGACCACATATAGATGATTTTACAAAAGCAAACCTTATTACAAAACAAAAAATCTTTAGATTTGAGTATAGAGGCAAAGAGAGAAATATAACAATTGAGCCAATTACAGGCTTTACAATTTTAAGTTACTAAAAGTTGGACTACTTTTTGCTTATAAAACTAAAATACCTTATAAAAATGGGGAAAAGATGATTAAAGATGCTATTCTTTTTATAATTGATGAAAATAAACAGCTACTTTTCGATGGAAAAGAGTTTAAAGATGGACCATCTAAAAATAAAAAAGATTATTTTAGTGCTACACCTTTACCATCTGTACTAACCTTTACTCATGGGTTTAAATCTCCAAAGAATACACCTTTAGAAAAAATAGAGATTCAAGCTGAGATGAAGATGTTTGATGAGGCTGGTCTAAACCCAGACTTAGATTTCAAAATCACATCTAAAATCATACCATTAGACAACGATGATGAAAATTATGTAGAAGTTTTCGCATCTGAAGTGTTAAAACTAGATTCTAAGTTTGAAAAAATTGTAAATCAAAACCATTATATAGATGCTATCTTTCCACCATCTTTAAGTTACCGTTCACTTTATAGTTTTGAGATGCTAGATAAAAAGAATGACCTTTTTATCCATTTTGGTGATAACGATTCTTATGCTGTTATATTTAAAAATGGTCAATATATCTCAACAAGATCTATCCCATCTATAAGTGAATTAGCTAAAAATGCTAATGTTGAACTAGCTCAAATGAGAGAGTTACTCTCTAAAAAAGGGTTAAATAACTCACTATATTCAGATGATGAGTTTCTTATTATGGGAAATATGGAGGAGCAACTATCAAAAGTTGTTGAAAAGATCTCATACTCTGTTGGGCATAAAAGAGGTTTATTTAAACTAGAAACTATCGATAGAATATATCTAGACTTTGAAACATCAGATATACCTGGATTTTTAGAACTGTTTGATCATTATGGATATGAAACTGCCTCAAAAGAGGTGTTAAATCTTTTTGATTCTGTTGAGATTGGGATGAAACACTACGCGTTAAACGCTTTATATGTTTTAGGTGCTGTTCAGGAAAAATACTCCCTTATTAACTTAACACTATATGAAAGAAAACCATCATTTATAAAAACAAATGTTGGTCATATATCTATTGTAACTATATTAGCTATTATGTTATCTAGTGCCTACCCTATCTACACTACATTAGAGTTAGAAAAATTAACACAAACACAGAACAAACTAAAAAGTGATATAAGCAGAGTTAAAAAAGTGACAAAAAAACTACAACTATCTCTCAAAAAAGAGCGTAAAAATAGAGATAAACTTAAAAAAGAGAGAGAAACCTCATTAAAAGAGATAAAATCTTATGATCATCTATTAACAGCTCTTCAAAGCTTTAGACATGAGACTCTTTACCGTCAAAAAATAATGAAAGATGTAAATATAGCTATGAGAAAATATAAACTTTCATCTAAACATTTAGAGTTTAATAGCCCTGCTTCCATTAATGTTCAAATTATTACAGGTTATGAACAAAGGGATAATATAACTAAATTTATTAAACATCTGATTAAAAAAGGCTACTCTCATGTTGATACTAAAAAAGTAGAAAAGAGGGAAAACTATTATGAAAGTTATGTGGAGATAAGAAGATGAAAGATCAAATAGAACAACTTGAGAATCAACTTGAAACCTTATCTTTACCAAAGAGAATAGCTGTTTATATAACACTTTTCATATCGATTATATTTATGAGTTGGGTACTTATATCTGAAGATCTAAGTATCGAGATTGAAAATAGTAAAAACTCATTAGTAAAACTAGAAAAAGATCTTAGAAAAAATAGTATAAAATCTTTAGAGAATGAGCTTAAAAAAGCTAAAGATGAGAGTTTACGCCTAGAGGAGATAAATACTGAGATTCATTTTAAAAATCAATTCATACAAACTAAATTAGAATCTTTAGGATTTATATTTTATGATGAGATGGGTATTGCTCAACTTCTTGATAAAATATTAAAAAAATCGATAGAAAAAAATATAGATATCAATTTTGTAGAATCTAAAGATAAAAATATAGTGTTTATAACTCATGTATTAGAGAAACAAGCTGTAACTGTAAATGGTAGTGGTTCTTTTAAAGATATAATATCTCTAATCCAATACATAGATAGTTTTAGTGCTTTATTAAGAATTAAACATATCTCTATCGATATAGAAAATGGTAAAACAACATTTACTCTAAATATATCACATTATGGAGTTGAGTTATGAAAAAACTACTAATAATGATTCTACCTATTGTAATTTTTGGAAATGATTTAGAGATAAATAAGATCGCTCCGAAGATAAATACACTAAAAAATAGTGTAAAACTATCTGAGAATGTTGATTATGATGTTTATGATCCTTTTGCTCCTGCTAAACCTTTAGTTATTAAAGAAAAAAAGGTGATAAAAAGAGTAATTAAACATACTATAAAGCAAAATCCTATTATAATTCAAACTATTTTGAATAATAAAGTGCTAATCAATAATAGATGGTATAGTGCTGGTGATATAATTGATGGAAAAAGGATTAAAGATGTCCGTAAAGATGCTATCATTATTATAGATAATAACAAGTGGGTTAAAATTAACCTAAAAAGAAATAAAAATATTATAAAAATTAAAGAAGTATTATGATGAAACTACTAATATTATTCTTTTTAACATTTTATTCATTGTATGGATCTGATAATTGTGAAGATACACTTTTCACATTTGACATATCACAAAGTAATAGTGATGTTAGAATTATAGACATTTTAGAAAATGTTGCCCATGAATGTTCATTCTCTGTGAAAATAGAGGACAAAGAATCTAAAAGATTGTTAAGTAAAAGTTTATATCTAGTACATATAAAAGATTATACATTATCACAAATTTTAGATTTTTTATTTAAACAAAACAATATATTTCACTATTATGATAGCAATATGAAACTATTAACTATATCTTATTTACAAACACACTCTTTTATTATAGATTATGTTAATTTAACTGAGCAATCGACTGAATCTATTAAAAATATATCTATTGGTGCTAGTTCTGGTGGTGATACAGATACTGGTGATACTAGTGGAAATTCAGACACAACAACTATAACAACTAAATCAGACTTCCAATTTTGGGATAAATTAAGCCAAGAGATAGATGCTATATTATCAAGAGATAATGATATAAGACAAATTAAGAGTAAATCTATCATAAATAGGGAAGCTGGTGTTGTTACTATTACAGGTACAAAAAACCAAATAGATAGAATTAGCCAATACCTAAGTAAAATTAAAGATCGCCTACATAAACAGGTTCAACTTGAAACTACACTTTTAGAATACACATCTATTGATGGTTCTAACTCTGGTGTTGACTGGTCTAAGTTTAACCTTTCACTTAAAGGTAATGTTGGTAGAATGTGGGATGATACAGGAAGTAGTTCGGGAACAGCATTTGCCTATGACTTTTCTATGGAGGGTTTATTAAACTTTTTAAATGAAGAGGGTAAAGTTGATATTTTATCAACTCCAAAAATAACTACACTAAACAATAGAGCAGCAGTTATCAATGTTGGAAAGCAGATAAACTACCGTTATCAAAGTGGTAGTATGAGTACAACAAATATAGCAGCCTCAACATCAAATACATATGTGATGAGTTCTGTTTTTATAGGCTTAACTCTAAATATTGTTCCAGAAATAACTGATGATGGTTATATCGTACTACAAATCAATCCTGTTGTTAGTGAACAGATAGATTCTGATAGTGATCTTGATGCTACCGACAATGGTAATGCTTTTGATATAAATGGTATCCGTATTATGCCACCTGATATCCGTATAAAACAACTATCATCAATAGTAAAAGTAAAAAATAGAGGTCGTGTTATAGTTGGTGGTCTATTATCTACTGTTGAGCGGGATTCATCTAGTAAAGTACCTCTTTTAGGTGATATACCAGGGCTTGGTTGGTTGTTTAAATCAAAATCAAAGTCAAAATATAAAACCGAATTGATAGTTATCATCACTCCAAAGTTGATAGAGGATAATAGCTTTCCATCTATCGATAGTTTTGAAAACTCTTTAGAAGGATCAGATTATGAGTAGTTATGCTAAAGCATCGAAAATTTTTGATACATCATTTGACTCAGATTTATACTTTGAATCGATAGCAGCTGAGTTTACTAAAAACTCTTTATTAAAAACTATCGATTCAAGAGAGATTCCACTTATATTTTTATTAGGTGAACCAGGTGTTGGTAAAACTTATATGTTAAATGTTTTACAAAACTATTTTTCACCTGAAAAAAAAGTTTTATTTAGCTCTGAACCATTTTCAACACCAGAGTCATTCTTACATTTTTTACTAAAAGATGATTTTTTTGATAAAAGATTGACTATATCTGAGCTAAAAGATGAGGCTGTTCGTAGATTTAGCGGAACAGATAATCTAATCATTATAGATGAAGCACAACTACTAGACAACTTAGTATTGGAGTTTATCCGTATATTATCAGATACTCAACATTTCAATTTTCTACTATCTATGCACAAAAAAGAGGGTGAAGAGATTGTTGGTAAAAGCCATTTTGCTTCAAGAACACATAAAGTTATAGAGTTAAGTGTTTTAACAAAAGGTGAGATAAATAAATATATAGAATCTGAACTATTGAGACATGGTCTTGGTAATCTAAGTGAACTATTTAATAAAAACAATATTAAACAGATACAAAAACTATCTAATGGTAATTTTAGGATAGTTAAGCAACTTCTAAAACATACATTTTCTATTATGGACTATGCTAAAATAAATGGTCATAATAGTTATGCGAAACCAAATGATTGTGTTATAACGATGGCAGCAATCGATTTAGGAATTATAGATGCATAATAGTTTTGAAAATCTACAAAAAAGATGTAAACAGTATAAATTAAAAAAAAGAGCTATTGTTGTTATACCATTAGTTATAGTTAGTTTAGGAGTTACTACATTTTTAACTTTAGATGAAAAACCTAAAAAAGTTAAACAAACTATAATTAAAAAAGAGACAAAAGTTATTAAAAAAGAGGTTCCTAAACCTATAAGAGAACCAAAAAAAGATTTAAAATACTCTCTAAAAGTTGATACAACTTATGTACCAAAAGAGAATATTAAAATAACTTATGAAGATTATGTAGAACCTGTTAAAAAAGTGAAAAAGGTAAAAAAAGAGGAGAGTGTTAAAAAAACTAGAGCAAAAGAGCCTAAAAATCAAAATATAGAGGAGCTTTATGTAGATAAAAGAAAATCTGAACCATTATCTATATCTGTTACTAAACTCCAATCTATCGACCAGATGGTAAACCTTTATAATAAAGAAAAAAACTATACTTTAGCACTTAAGATAGCTAAAAATTATTACGATTCTGAGCAATACTCAAAAGCATTATCTTGGGCAAAAAAAGCTAATATACTAGATCGTAAAGATGATGGTGCTTGGATAATATATGCTAAATCTGAATATGCTAAGGGTAACCATAAAAGAGCTATTAAAATTTTAAGCTTATACTTAACAAATGCCGATTCTGATGAAGCAAAAGCACTCTTAACTAAATGGAAAGAGCAATAGTTATGAAGATAGTAAAACTACTGCTTTTATCTATTTTTATAACTATCTCAGTAGAAGCTAGTTTGTATGAAAAATTTTCTATAAATTTAAGAAATAAAGATTATGCCAATGCTTGTAAAGTTGGGAAAAAAATCTTTTTTCTTAACGAAAAAGATGAAAAATTACTCTCTATTATTGGTCAAGCTTGTTTAAAAGCTGATTATATATATATCACAGCATTAATTCAAAGCAGACTAAGAACAACTAGTGATGCTCGTACAAATGCTGTGATATTTTCATCATTACTACTACAAAAAAGGTTGATTTACCAATTTATGTATGATGATGTAGATATATCTTCACTATCTCTACCTATTAGTGATCATCCTCTATCAGATACTTTTACAGCTATTAGAGATAAAAAGTATAAACTAGTATCACAATATCCAAAAGTTATAGAGTTTAGAAAAAACCATAACCTTTATAAGGTCTATATAGATTATACAAAAAGAGGTAAAATCATTATAGAGATAAGTGATATAGAAAATAATAAAACTATCCATAGGTATTTATGATGATTAAAAAAGCTGTCAGACTTGGTGATACACTAATAGAAAAAGGGATTATCTCAGAGGATAATTTAACTCACTGTTTAGCACTACAATCAAAATCAAACTTTACCAAAAAACTTGGTGAGATCTTAATTAATGAGGGTTTTACAACCCATAAAGAGATAGCTCATGTTTTAGAGGAGTTGTTAGATATTGAGTTTATCGATATTTATGCTCAAGAGTTAGATTTTAAGCTGATAGATAGATACCCTCTTCAAGTTATACAAAAAGCTCAAGCTATACCACTTAGAGAAGATGAAAACTATATATATATAGCTACCTCTGACCCATTAAATTACGATGCTTTAGAAACAGTTGAAGCTGTTGTAGCATACAAACCTATAAAAGTTTACTTATCGTTAGATGAAGATGTAAGACATATATTTCAAAGAATACAGATTCTACAAAGCACAAAATCAATCGCTAAAGAGGTTGTTAAAGAAACATCAGAAGATAATTACCAAAGTGAAAACTCTGAAAGTGCTGTACTTCGACTCATAACACTAATACTAAAAGATGCTATTATGAGAAAAGGGAGTGATATTCATATTGAGCCAAATGCTCACGAAGTATCTGTTAGATGTCGTATTGATGGTGTTTTAGAAGAGATTTTTGTATTTGAACTTGCTGTTTATAATGCTATCTCATCAAGGATTAAGATTCTTGGGAATTTAGATATATCTGAGAGAAGAAAAGCTCAAGATGGTCGTTTTTCTATGAAAATAAATGGTGATGCTTACGATTTTCGTTTATCTACAACACCAACATTTTTTGGTGAATCTATCGTTATGCGTATTCTTGATCAACAAAAGATTCTTTTAAAACTAAACGATTTAGGTTTAGAGGATCAAAATTTAACTATGTTTGAAGATATTATAAAATCTCCTTATGGTATAGTTTTGATTACAGGTCCAACAGGTAGTGGTAAAACAACAACACTATATGCCGCACTAAATGAGATAAAAAGTATAGAAAACAAAGTTTTAACAGTTGAGGATCCTATTGAGTATCAACTTCCACTTGTTCAACAAGTACAAGTAAATGAGAAAATAGGTTTTACTTTCTTCTCCGCATTAAAATCATTTCTTAGACAAGATCCTGATGTTATTATGGTTGGGGAAATTCGTGATGTTGATACACTAAATGCTGCTGTTCAAGCCTCTCTTACTGGACATATGGTTTTTTCAACACTACACACAAATGATGCTCCAAGTGCCATTAGTAGAATGGTTCAAATGGGGCTAGAACCTTACCTAATAGCAGATTCACTATTAGCTATTGTTGCTCAAAGACTTGTTAGAAAAAACTGTTCATATTGTACAAAAGAGTATAGACCACACAAAAAATTACTAGCACATGTAAAAGAGCATCTACCTCAAAATCCAAAATTTTATAAAGGTACAGGTTGCCCTAGATGTGCTATGACTGGATATAGTGGTCGTTTAATGGTTGTTGAGATTTTAAAAATAAACAATAAAATCTCCCAAATGATCTCTCAAAATAAAAATAAATTCGAGATTGCTAAGGTTGCTCAAGAGGAGGGTCTTTTTCAACCTATGGTCTCTGATGCTCTAAAAAAAGCTTTAAATAAAACAATTCCTTTAGAAGAAGTTGTTCGTATCACAAGAGGTTAATGTTTTATGAAATTTTTTGAGATAATCTATCGTCATGGGAAAAAAAAGGATAAAATAGTTATCCCAGCTCCAAATAAACTTGATGCTATGAAAAAATTTCAATCTATGGAGATTGGAGTAAGAGTTAGTTTAAAAGAGATAAATGAGCCTATGATGATGAAAGCTCAAAAAGCCATCAATAGATATAAAAACCCCATTAAAGATACTAAAATAAATATTGAGCAATATATATCAGCTTTACAACAACTAGCTGTTATGCTTGATGCTGGTATGCCTATAAATATATGTTTATCTGAGACTGTTAAATCAACAGAAGATCCTATGCTTAAAGCGATACTTGAAAATGTCTCTATCGATATTGAGGGTGGTCAAAGTTTAACAAATGCTTTTATGCCATACTCTAAACAGTTAGGTAATCTATCTATCTCAATGTTTAGTCTTGGTGAACAATCTGGTACACTTTCAGAATCGTTAGTAAGATTAGCAGATATACTTCAAAATATTCATGATAACCGTACAAAACTAAAAAAAGCAACAAGATACCCTATTTTTGTAATTGTTGCTATGTCAATAGCATTTACTGTTGTGATAACATTTGTTGTACCACAATTTGAGGATCTTTTTTCAAATATGAAAACAGAGCTACCATTCCCAACTAGATTACTCTTATGGTTAGAAAAAGCGATTACTGCTTATGGTCCATATATTTTAGTCGCTGGGGTTGTATTATCTATAATTTTTTCCTATACTTACAAAGTTAATAAATCATTCGCACTTAAAGTTGATCAGCTCTTACTAAGAACATATATTGTTGGTAAAATAACTAAATTTGCTATGCTTGGTAGATTTGTATATATTTTTGATATTTTAGTTCATGCTGGTATCCCAATAGTTGATGCCCTTAAAGCTGCTAGTAGTGTTGTTGATAACCTATATATGAAAAAACAGTTTCAAGGTATCTCTAAAGCTATTGAAGAGGGTAGATCCTTATATGATGGGTTTGAAGCATCAGGCTTTTTTGAGAGTATGGTGTTACAGATGTTAAAAGCTGGTGAAGATTCTGGTGCTTTAAACAATATGTTGGGTAAAATAACAATCTACTATAATAAAAAGTATAATGATGTTATGGATAGTGTTACAGAGATGATAGAACCAATCCTTACAGCTGGTATAGCTGGTTTTGTATTAGTATTAGCTCTTGGTATATTTTTACCTATGTGGTCTATGGCTGATGCTATGGGTATGTAATCTTTTTAGATTAATATAAATAAAGCAAGAACTATATTTAAGCTTATGAATATATAGTCGATATAGCCACACAAATTTACAAATAGATTTATCTGCACTAAAAATAAATTATAATTCAAACGGAGTAAAATAGAAATGGAACATGAAGCTGGAACAATAACAATAGCTGTAATATCAGCTATAATTTTAGGATTTACACTTTGGATTATTAGAAAGATAAATGATATTTAATATTTATCTTTTTAACAATATGTAAATTAGTTATTAGATTTCAAGAGATTTATCATAAAAAGTTTATTCAGAAGTTAATGTAAAAGTACCTGCTGTTGAATTATAATCCCAATATTTACTACGACAAGGTTTACCCTCTTTACATTTAGAAACACCATTTGTATCGTTTGAAGCTGGTCCACGATATTCAGTATCATTACTTCTTATCCAACCACTATTTTCAGCATTTTTCAAGATTCTATTTAATGCTTCAGTATCAGATTCACCAAGAACATCATCTTTAGGATACCCCTCATCAGTTAAATCATTATCACCATCTATATCAACACCACATATAAATGTACCCTCGTTAATAATCCACTCACCATGACAAGCATCTATAGCAACTTGAACAGAAGCAGCAGTTGATAATTCAGAGGAGATTTTTGAGTTGTCGCTAAGTCCTGAAAATTTTGGAATAGCAAAAGATGCTAACACTCCAATAATAACTATTGTAAAAATTAATTCTACCAATGTAAATGCTTTTTTTAACATATTTTTCTCCAGTTTATGATAATTTTATATGATATTTATTTAAAATATCTTCAATAGACTTATCTTTTTTAGCCATTTTTGTTACATAATCATTTGATATATTTAAGGATAGAAACAGCATCACCATCATTAATATAGATTTCATAAAGTAACCTTTATATTCTACTTATATTATACACTAAGTATATAAAAATGTAAATTAAGTAGGAATTGTTTTAAAATATTATTAGTTGTATAATGGAAGTTTAGTGGAGGATTTTTTGATATTACAGGATGCTAACACACCAACAACTACCCTAAAGATAGTTCTATTAGTGTGAAAGCTTTTTTATTAAGCTTAACTTAGAAGCTTAATGTAGATGTAGTACTATTATCATCTAATAGTTTTATACATTTTTCTTGAGTTTTTGTACTAACAAATTTTGTACAATCCATATTGATTGAAACATTTCTATCACTACCTAAAGTAATTGTTACAACAGTATTGTTAGTAGCATCACCAGCTGGATCTACGAATGTACTTACATTAGAATCATCATCTAAAGACCAACCTTTACCACTTACTGACATTAATTTATCTAAACTAACATTACTATCAGAGTATTTACCCTCTAAATCAACAAGGTTTGTGTAAGAGTTTGGAACTGAACTAAACGCATCAGTAGCAACTTTAATAGCACCAGATGCCTCAGCATTTTGCTTTAAATCTTTAAATTTTGGAACAGCAACTGCTGCCAAAATACCAATAATCACGATTACGAAAATTAACTCAACTAGAGTAAAACCTTTTCTCATTTTCTATCCTTTAACTTTGAATTAACAAAATTATAGGGTAACAAATATTAAACGAGACTGAATCTAACCATTATCACTTTAATACTACAATTTAGTTAACTAAAAGCAACATATATAAGATATAATATAAATATTAAAAAAGATTAGGGTGTTTCCCTAAATATAAGGAAATCATTTGATACAAAATGAGTTTTTAGAGCTAGGTAAACTAAATATATTAAGAGTTGATAGAGATACACCACATGGTCTATTTTTGATGGCATTAGATGGTAATGATGTTTTACTACCACAAGCCTATGTAAAAGATGAGATGATGATAGATTCTCTGGTAGAGGTATTTTTATATACAGATTCTGAAGATAGACTTATAGCTACAACACTAAAACCAAAAGCTATGTTAGATCAGTTTGTACTTTTAGAGGTTGTAGATACAGCACCATTTGGAGCTTTTATGGATTGGGGATTACCAAAAGATCTTCTTGTTCCAAATATGTTTCAAAAAGAGCCATTTAGAGTTGGAGATAAAAGATTTTTAAAAATTATCTATGATGAGAGAACTCACCGTTTGGTTGGTACAGAAAAGCTTGGTGATTTTTTTGAGCGAAAAGTTAAAAACTTAAAACCAAATCAAGAGGTAAAGATTCTAATCATCTCAAAAACTCCACTTGGATTTAAGTGTATAGTTGAGGATAAATATGAGGGGCTTATATATCACAATGAGATTTTTGAAAATATCTCTTTAGGTGAAGAGAAAACTGCTTATATAAAAACTATAAGAAAAGATGGAAATATAGATCTATCACTTAGAAAAGCTGGAAGTAAAAAAGATAGTACATCATCTGATAAGGTTTTAACACTTTTAAAACAAAACAATGGCTTAATGCCTTATAATTATAAAAGTGATGCTCAACTTATAAAAGATATATTTGGGTTAAGTAAAAAAGAGTTCAAAAGATCTTTAACAAAACTACAAGATGAAAACAAGATAGAAGTAAAAGATACTGGTATATATCTAAAGGATTAAAATGGCAAAAAAGAAAAAAAGTATAGAGTTATCAGATAAAAAGATAAGTTTTGAGCTTCAAAAAGTCCATTATAAAGTGATTCGTTTTTACCCAAGTGCTATGACACTAGATGTTATGGTTACAGATGAAGATGGTACAAAAAAAGGGATGCAAAATATCCCTTATGCCCATGCTCCAAAAGAGATTAAAAAGCTTATAAAACCAAACTAGATTATGAGATATTTTAACCCACTAAGATTGATAGAGAGTATTGGTGAGAGATCTATCTCATTTTTCTCATCAATCTATGAGGCTATAAAATTTACATCTATATGTCTAACACATATGATAAATCCTAAAAATTACAACCCAGCGATGATAATGGTTTTAACAAAACAGATATATTTCACTGCTGTTGGGATTGTTCCTCTGTTTATGATGATGTCTATCATCTTTGGTTCTATCATCATAGGTGTTGTTATATCACTAGCAACACAGTACAACCTACAAGATAAAATAGGCTCCATAATCATAACCTTTGTTGTAGATGAGTTTTCCCCATTTTTTACAGCTCTACTCATCTCTCTTCGCTCAGGAACAGCTGTCAATACTGAGATAGCAGTTATGAAAGTAAACAAAGAGTTAAACACACTAAATGAGTATAAGATAGATCTCATAAACTATCTGTTTTTACCTAGAATCATTAGTGGAATCATTAGTGTTACCTCACTATCTATCTTATTTGCTATCATTATGCTTAGTAGTGGTTATATTTTTACACTTTTTTATATGAACCTTGATTTTCATACATATAAGTTTATACTCATCAGTGCCATAGAGATTAAAGATGTTATTATTATACTAGCTAAAGGTGTAGCATTTGGTTTTGTAACTATGCTTATCCCCATATATAGTGGTTTAACAACAGGCGATAGTTACACGGCTATACCTATATCTGTTTTAAATGGCATGGTTAAACTTTTTATCGCACTATTTTTTATCGAGGTGTTATCATTACTAATTCAATCACTCTAAGATTATTTCAAAACTATGAAGATATAAAACAATATCTTCAAGAGATAAAAAACTACTCTCTAGTTTCCATAGATACACCACTCATATCAAACCTAAACATAGTTGAAAACATAGCTTTGATAAAAGAGGTAAAAGAGAGATTATCTATAAAAAAATCTGAAAAGATAGCTTATGATTATTTAACTAAAATATCCTTAGCACATATAGCACAGCTACGAAAACCACAATGTTCTCACATAGATATATTTTATGTTATGGTTATACGAGCTTTAATGAATGATGAAAAAAATATAGTTATACCCTACCCTATATCTTTGATTAAAAATTTTAATGATATAGAGATTATAATAGAAAATATCTCTAAATTAAATAATGATAAAACCATAACAATACTAGATACAACCACAAATGAAATCCACTACAAAGGGTGCCTATGCCATATAATAAAATGAAACTATCTGTTGGTATATTTATGCTTATATTCTCCATCACTGTGAGTAGTTTTATATACCTACTACTTAAAGAGAAAGGAACTTTTGAAAAAAGATATAACTACCACTTTACAACATTAAGTGCTAACTCATTTCACATAGGTATGCCACTAAAGTTTTCTGGTTTTAACATAGGGATGATAGATGATATATCACTAAAAGATGATGGGACAGTTTTTATGACATTTTCAGTAAATAAGGAAAATAGAAAATGGGTAAGTAAAGATAGTGTTTTAGTTATAGTAAAACCTCTTATTGGAACACCATATATTGAGCTACACTCTGTTCTTGGAAACCCTATTTTAAAAGCAGATTCTATACTAAAAATCGAGATAAGTGATGATATAAACGATATGATCTCAAAGTTTGAACCTGCTGTAAACAAACTTATAAATATCGTAAATAACATAGATATTATCACTACAAAATTTACTAAAGATGATTCTGATTTGATGTTAAGTATAAAAAATCTTCAACTATTTACAAAAAAACTAGCAGAAGACAGATCTATACTAACATCTGTAACTGGTGATAAAAACTCTACAAAAAATCTAATCAACTCCATAAATATCACCTCAAAAATCGTAAGTGATCTTCATAAAATAACTTCATCTTTAGATAAAGAGATTCTAAAACCATCATCAAACACTATAAAAGATTTAGATCTAATTATGAAAGATATAAAAAACAAACTAAAAAAATTAGATGGAACTGTTGATGCTGTTGCTGGATATGATAAAGATATAGTTGAGTTAAAAGAGCAAATCTCTGTAACTATCGTAAAATCAAATCAGATTATGGATAAAGTGAACACTCTACTAGAGGATAAATCATCAGACAAGGTTATCTTACCATGATACTAAAAACTTTACCTATCATTTTTATTATTTTTATATCTGGATGTTCATTAAAAGAACCAGCAAATATATCTCAATATAAAGCTAATAATGCTTTTAGGCAATACCAAAAGAGCTTCTTATATGACGAAAATCTATTGGCAAAAAGTGATCTAAAAAGAGCTATAAAGTATGCTAAAACAGATTCTAACCTAGATCAATTAGCTACTATTTATCTAGGGGAGTGTGCTTTAAATATCTCAGTAGGACTCTCTAGTGGTTGTAAAGAGTATAAAAACATTGAAACTCTTATAGATAATCAAAAACTGATAAGCTACTACCACCTAATTAACAACAAAATAAAAAAAGATGAAATTCAACTCCTACCAAAAGTGTATAGAAAATTTGCTACATATCTAATTGATAATAATGTAAACAAAGCATTTAATGAGATTTTAAATATGGAAAAAATATCATCGATGTTTATCTCATCAGCTATAATAAAAGATAAACTATCAAAAGAGGATACAAAAAAATTAATCAAAATAGCATCTTTTAATGGTTATAAAAAAAGCTTACTTTTTTGGATGAAACAACTTAAAGATAAAACAAAAAATTATGAAGAGAAGAAAATAATAGAAAGAAAAATTTTAATTTTAAAGTGACCTTTTAAAGTTGGTTAGAAATTAAAAGGTCTAATGTATATCACTAAAGAATATACATGAAGAATCGTAGTAACATTATATAGATTAATAGTTACAATAGTGTAACATAACACTGTTATAATAAAATTTCTAAAAGGAGAATATATGAAAAATAATAAATCTTTAGAAACTGTAAGAGATGAGATAGATATACTAGATATAAAACTTGTAGATTTAATCGCAAAAAGGGGTCATCTGATTCGTGAGGTTGCTTCGTTTAAAAATAGTATAGAGGAAGTTAAAGCTGAAGATAGGATAGAATTCATCTTACAAAGGGTTCGTCACCATGCGATAGAGGTTGGAGTATCACCAAATATGATATCTGAACTATTTAGTATAATGATAGATGAGATGGTTGAAACTGAGATAGCAGAACTCAGAAATAAAGACACATTTTAGTTTAAAAAGGGCTACACCTTTTTAAACTAAACCACTTAAATCATCAACACCATCTTTTATAACTTTTATACTCTCGTGACTTTTATGCGATAAACTATTTATCTCTGAAACTTTACTGATTAAATCTTCAGCTTTAGAAGCGTTAGCAGTATAGCTATCTACTGTACCCTCTGCCAGTTTAACACTATTTCTAATTGAAACACTAATCTCATCCATTTTACCTGAGGCATCTTGAGAGACATCAGCTAAAGTCTCTATAACTTTAGAGTTTCTATTCATCTGATCACTAGCATCACTAATAGATTGACTAACTACATTTATAGTAGCATTTATCTCTGTTAAAGATTTTTGTGTTCTCTCAGCTAATTTTCTAACTTCATCAGCAACTACGGCAAAACCTCTACCATGTTCACCTGCTCTTGCTGCCTCAATCGCGGCATTTAATGCTAGTAAATTTGTTTGATCTGCTATATCAGCAATTACACTAATAACATCTTTAACCTGTTCAGCATCAGTAGATACTTTACTCAAATCATCAGAAAGGATATTTTGTGAGCTTGAAGCATCTTGTAACTCATTAACGATTTTTGAGATTTCATCTTTAATCAAATGTAATTCATCACTAACTTTAACGATATTCTCTTTAGATTTTGAAGCATCAACTAAATCATTATTAAATACTGTTTTTAGCTCTTCACCCATATCAACAACATTTACAAGTAGCTCCCGTTCATGATTGATATTTTTATTAGCATCATCATAGTCTTTGTCAATTTTATGAACAATATCTTCAATATGATGTGCTTTTACATCTGTATCTTGAGCATGAACAAAAGTTTTTTGAAACTTATTTATATGAACAACTGCTTCAGTAAGTTCAGAGTTATACTCATTATTTAAAATAATTTTCTCACCATGTTCAATATTTTCAAGTTGCCCAATTAAGTTCTTTGTCATATTAACACCATTGATTTTTTCATCAATATCATGAACCAATATAACCAATGCTATAACATACTGAACAATCTGACCAATAATATTATCAGTAAATAGAGTAGCATTAATAATGAGTAAAATAATACCAACATAATGGATTACACGCATACGCAAAAATAAAGATTTTATCATTATAGATCCTTTAAAGAAATCTTAACAAAGAAATGATGAATTTAATATTAAAAAGAGATAAAGAGAAGAAAAGATAAAAAGAGGAAAAACCTCTTTTTATTTGTAGCGATAAGTGATACGACCCTTATCAAGTGAATAAGGTGTTAACTCAAGTTTTACACGATCACCTGGAAGTATTTTAATATAGTGCATACGCATTTTACCTGCGATATGACATAAAATAATATGTCCATTTTCTAACTCAACACGAAAAGTTGCATTTGGCAAGGCTTCAATAATCTTGCCGTCAACTTCAATAACATCTGCTTTAGCCATTATAAGTCCTTTTTTCTCTTAAGCAAGAGATAATATTTCAGCTTTACCGTTGATAACTGCAACAGTATGCTCATAGTGTGAACCGCGTAAACCATCGGCACTAACAACATCCCAACCATTTTCTAAAATAAGTGGTTTAGATTCTTTTTGACATATCATAGGTTCAAGACAAAAAACCATACCATTTTTAATCTTTGGACCCTGCTTTGGATTCTTACCCTCTAAATAGTTTGGTATTTGTGGCTCTTCGTGAGGTTTTTTACCAATTCCGTGCCCACAAA
>CAYLNF010000015.1:0-21444 GCA_964385165.1 uncultured Sulfurimonas sp. | reverse complement strand
CAGCAGCACAAGCTAAAGCATTTCCAGTATAAGAGTGTGAGTGTAAAAATGCTTTGTGTTCGTTGTAATCACAATAAAACTTAGCATATATTTCGTTGCTTGTAAGAACAACTGAAAGTGGTAAGTAACCACCTGTCAACCCCTTAGATAAAACGATAAAATCTGGGGAGATTCCAGCTTTTTCACAAGCAAAAAGTTCACCTGTTCTACCAAAACCAACCATAACCTCATCAGCTATAAGGTGAATATCATAACGGTTACATATCTCACGAATAAGGGCAAGATACTCACTATGATACATATGCATAGACCCCGCACCTTGAATCAATGGCTCAACGATGATGGCACTTATCTCATCTGCTTTCTCTTTACAAAGCTTCTCAAACTCATCAGCCGATTCTTTAGCCGATTCTATACTCATATCTTTAGGAACTGGAGTTTGCAAAGTTTTTAGTAAAAGTGGTTCATAAGTATCTTTATAAAGTTCAACATCACCAACACTTAAAGCACCTATCGTTTCGCCATGGTAAGAGTTAGTGAGTGATACAAAGATATTTTTATCTTTTTTACCATCATTTAGATGAGCATGGTAACTCATCTTTAGAGCAACCTCAACAGCACTAGAACCGTTATCTGAATAGAAACATTTATCTAACCCATCAGGTGTAAGTTTTACCAATCTTTCAGATAATTTCACAACTTGTTCGTGAGTAAATCCAGCTAATATTACATGCTCTAAAGTGTTTAATTGTTCAACTATTTTTGAGTTAATATATGAGTTAGTATGCCCAAACATATTTACCCACCAACTACTGATGGCATCTATATATCTATTACCCTCAAAATCTTCAAGATAGATTCCGTGAGCTTTTTTAATGGGGATAAGAGGAAGTGTTTCGTGGTCTTTCATCTGAGTACATGGATGCCATAAAACATCCAAATCTCTTGTTTTTAGTTCATCATTTATCATCTAGCATACTCTACTGCTCTACTCTCACGGATAACATTCACTTTTATCTCTCCGGGGTATTGAACTCTACCCTCTATCTCTTTAGCTATCTCTTTAGCCATCAAGATAGATTCATCATCATTTACTAAAGTAGCATTTACTATAACCCTAACCTCACGACCAGCATTTATAGCATAAGCTTGTTTTACACCTGTAAAATCTGAAGCTATCTCCTCTATCTCAGTAACTCTTTTTAGAAAACTCTCTAAAACTTCCCGTCTAGCCCCTGGTCTAGCAGCTGAGAGAGCATCAGCAGCACAAACAGCACCACACTCAACACTTTCAATCTCTTGATGACCATGGTGAGCATATATAGCATTTATAACAACACTATGCTCATCATAACGGTTACAAATATCAGCACCTAAATCGACATGGTTACCATCTTGATCGTGAGTTAAAGCTTTACCTATATCGTGAAGTAAACCTGCTCTTTTTGCTAAGATAGGATCACCACCCATCTCTGAAGCCATGATCCCAGCTAAGTGAGCAACCTCTAGTGTATGTGCTAGAGCATTTTGACCATAACTAGCACGGTAACGGAGTTTACCTATAAGCTTCATAAGTTCAGGGTGCATCACACCAATTCCCATATCAGCTATAAGCTCCTCACCCTCTGCTAAGATTCCAGCTTCAAACTCATCTGTTACTTTTTGAAAGATCTCTTCGATTCTAGTTGGTTGAATCCTACCATCTTCTATGAGTAGTTGAAGTGTTTTTGTAGCTATCGCTCTTCTATAAAGGTTAAAACTACTAACAAGAATCGCATTTGGTGTATCATCTATAATAATATCTACACCTAAAATAGTCTCAAGAGATTTGATATTTCTACCCTCTTTACCTATTATGCGACCCTTTAGCTCATCATTATCAAGATTTACAACATTTGTAAGTCTCTCAGAAGCAAACTCACCAGCAAATCTACTAGTAGCTTGTGCTAAAATATAATTTGCTCTGTTTTTAGCCTCTTGCCTAGCCTCATTTTCACATTTTCTAACTATGTGAGCTATCTCAGCACGAGATTTCTCCTCCATCTTTTCAAGTAAAATAGATTTAGCTTCATCTTGTGTCATACCAGCACTATGCTCAACAGCGTGTAAAGCCTCCTCTATCTTCTCATCATATTTAACTTTTAATGCTTCTATCGATCTTTCATTTCTCTTTATATTTACTAGTTTAGCTTTTATGATATTTTCATCTTGATGAAGTTTGTTCTCCTCATTTTGCTTATATCTTTTAAAATTTTGCTCTTTGCGTTTTAGATCATCTTCTCTTTGTTGTAAATTAGCTTTTGCTCTATCTTTAGCACTTTCATAGTTTTTCATAGCCTCTAACTCTATCTCTTTTGAGCGTATGTTAGAGTTCTCTAAAAGTATATGTGCCTCTTTCTCTATCGCTTTTGCTTTTGCCTTCGCCTGATCTGTATAAACATCAAATTTTTTACTAGTTATTTTTTTAGAGATATAAAAACCAACAAAACCACTAACAGTAGCTATACCACTACCGATAAGGATCTCATTTAACATATCTTTTTCCTATTATTTTTAGCTAAGCGAATTTTGGGTGTTAGTAGTAGATCACAAGATATATCATAATCATCACAAATCGATTCTCTTGTATAACAAAATTGGGATTGTATAAAAATTGTGTATGGCTTTTTTTTGAGTTTTTCAAAAAATCTATCATACATACCTTTACCAAAGCCAACTCTTTGTAGATTACCATCTACTCCAACACTCGGTACTATCGCTATATCTATATTTTTTATATCTTTTATTGTATCACCTGCTTCAAAGATACCAAATCTTTTTTTGTGAAGAGGGAACCTAAATGGTACCATTTTAAAACTTTCCCCTTCCATAAACGGGATATAAATAGTGTTCATTTTTCGCAAATTATAGATGCTTTTTCTAATATCTGCTTCATCAGGTAGTGGATAATAAAATAAAATCTTTTTACCACGCACCCCTTTGAGTTCACTAAGTAGTTTTAAATTAACTTTTTTACTTCGATAAATTTTGTTATGTTTTGAACATTTTTTTATCTTTTGTAAACATTCTTTACGAAATATCTGTTTTGTTAGAGACATATTAAATCTTTATAGCTATAATTTCGCCAATTTTACAATAAAAAGGTACACAAATGTTAAAAAAATCTATTTTACCCATCCTATTTTCACTCTCTTTACTATTTACTGGGTGTAATAATGATGAAAAGATAAAAACTATCGACAAAGCAAATAGCGTAGTTTCAACAGGTGAATATATATTAACTTCAACAGATAACAAACAGTTTACTGTTAAAAGGGAAAAAGATGGTTTTTTAGTGAAAGAGGCTAAAGGTAAAATAGTTATCTTCGATATTTTTGCTACTTGGTGTCCACCGTGTAAAGCAGTAGCAACACATCTAACTTCACTTCAAAAAAAATATAAAAACGATATTTTAGTTATCGGTATAACTATCGAAGATGGTATAACAAATGAAAAGTTAGAGATGTTTAAAAAAGAGAATAATTTAGACTATATACTTGTAAATTCATCTCAAAATCGTGCTGTAATCACTGAGATAGCAGATGAATTAAAACTTGGTGGTAGATTTCCAATTCCAATTATGGCGATATACAAAGATGGAAAATATGTAGTACACTATGTTGGTGCTGTTGAAGAAGAGTTTATAGATAGCGATATTAAAAAAGCATTAGGAAAAAAATAGATGTTTGGATTCATAAAAAAATCATTAACAAAAACGATAGAGGCGATAAAAACAGTCGCTCCAAAGAAAAAGATCACATTTACAAAAGATGAACTAGAGGAGATTCTACTAGAGGCTGATGTTGAATATGACTTAGTTGAGATGATTATCGATCAAACTTATCAAGATAAGATAACAAGAGATATTCTCCGCTCTAAACTGTTAGCAACTCTAGCACACACAACATACAAAGAACCTGAGTACAATGCTCCATTTGTGGAACTAATAGTTGGTGTAAATGGTGCTGGTAAAACAACAACTATCTCTAAACTAGCTCAAAGATATAAAAACGATGGTAAAAAAGTGATACTTGGAGCTGGTGATACTTTCCGTGCTGCTGCTATTGAACAACTTACACTTTGGTCTAAAAGGTTAGATATACCGATAGTTTCATCTAAACAGGGTCACGATAGTTCTGCTGTTGCTTATGATACTATCGATTCTGCTAAATCAAAAGGTTTTGATCATGTTATTATCGATACAGCTGGGAGATTACATACACAAACTAACTTAGCAAATGAGTTAAAAAAGATAAATAGAATCTGTAACAAAGCACATGACGGTTCACCACATAGAACTCTACTTATCATAGATGGTACACAAGGAAACTCTGCTATCGCTCAAGCAAAAGCCTTTAATGATATGATAGGAATTGATGGAATTATCATAACAAAACTAGATGGAACAGCTAAAGGTGGTTCTGTATTTAGTATCGCTTATGCTCTTGAACTTCCTATACTTTATGTTGGAACGGGTGAGCAACCTGAAGATTTAACACCATTTGATAAATATGAGTTTGTTGATGGTCTTTTAGATGCTTTATTTGTTGATGATGAGATAGAAACTAAAGTTGAAACAGTTGAGGCATCAGAAGATTTAAGTGATGAGATTGAGACCTCTAAAGTTGAAGATACTGTTTTAGAAGAAGCTGAAAAAGTTGAGATAACTGAAACTAAAGATGATGAAGAAGAGATAGAGACAGCTCCAGCAACAGATGATGAAAAAGAGATAGAGATTGTTGAGCCTAAGGTGGAAGGAACAGTAATAGAAAAAGAAGATGAAAAAGAGGAAGAGATAGAAACTCAACCTAATTTAGCTGAAGAGTTACTACCTCAGTATCTAAAAGATGAAAGGTTAGGTGTTGTTAAAAAAGAATCTGATACTAAAATTTTAGTAAATTACTTAAATACTCCAGTTGATACATATATAGAGTTTACAGATGGTAAATGGAGTTACATATAGTAATTATAATATATATAGTTATATAAAATAATGTAAAAACAAAATTTTATACTGTTATAACTAAGATATTATATTATAATAGTAGTATAAATATCAGATAGGTTACATCTTCAAATAGAGCCTATTTTTAAAGGTTATAATATATGAATAATACAATCGTTAATAAAATAATGGGGATAACTGTTTGGGTTATTATCGCTGCTATTGTCGCTGCTGGTAGTTTTGTATATTATAATCTTAGTATAGCTTCTTATCAAGAAGTAGAGGTAAGAAATGCTAAGATACTAAACAAAAGTATAGATTATGTTGTAAATCTAAATAAAAGAACTTTATTAGATTCTCGTAAATTTGCTTCTGGTTTAGAAAATAGTATAAATGTTGTTGAAGAATTTGAATTTATAGGTGCTATATCTACTCAACTAATAGAACTAGTTGCTTTCCAAGATGATAATAAAAAAAGAGCTTTAATTGTTAAAATGCTTACAGATTGGAATAATAAAGTTATTAAAACAAATAGCGAATTAAATCAATTTCATAATGAAATTAAAGAGTTTATCAATATTATTAAAACAAGTAAAGATCCTGATGATTTAATCTCTTTTCAAGAACTTCTAAACGACATAACTTCTGTTATGGTTGAAGGTGCTTTAGAAAATATAGATAAATCGATAGAAGAAACAGAAAAACTTGCTAAAAACATTGAGAATATTAAAAAATCTCTTACTAAAAATAAAGAAAATTCTATTCAAGCAAATAAATATAGAAAACAAGCTATATATGATAAAAATGTAGCTTCTACTATTATTTATGTAACAGCATTTTTAACTTTAATTGGTATGTTGATTTTATTAGTTAGTATCATAAATCTAAAAAAAGGATTTAGAGATATAGCAAATAATCTAAATGAGATAACAAATGAAGAGAATATAATTAATTTTACAAATATAAAAGATATAAATGGTGAAAAAGATGAGATAAGCTTCATTCAAAGTAGTCTAAACAGTGTAATCAAAGATGTATCTCAACTACTAAATACTATCACTATTATATCTATGGAAAATGCTAAACTTTCAAATCATATAAGTTCATCGTCTATGGAGATAAATTCACATATTGAAGAGGAAGCTGGATTCTCAGTAGATGCTACACATAAAGGTGAGGATGTAAAAATAGCACTAGACACCTCGGTAAGTGATGCTGTTGATACAAAAGACAATGTTAAAAATGCTGCTGTTGATCTAGTAAATACTAGAGATGGTGTAACGAAACTCATCTCTGATTTAAGAGGAAGTATGGAAGCTGAAGTTGAATTAGCATCAAATCTTCGTGAGTTAAATCATAATGCTGGTGAGATTAAAAATGTTCTTAGTGTTATAGAAAAAATATCAAATCAAACAAATCTTCTAGCATTAAATGCTGCTATTGAAGCAGCAAGAGCTGGAGAACATGGTCGTGGATTTGCCGTAGTTGCTGATGAAGTTAGAAAGTTAGCTGAAAGTACACAAACATCATTAACAGAGATATATAGTTCTATTGATATAATGGTTGAATCTATATCAAATATTAGTAACCAAATGAATGATAATGTTTCACTTATAGAAAAATTAGCAAATGAGAGTGAGAGTGTTGAGATTAGTGTAAATAAAGTAAGTAACGATATGACAAAAACAGCCAATACTGCTCAACTAAATCTTGATGTAACAGTAAAAGTTTCAAAAGAGACTCAAGAGATAATATCTAAAATAGAAACTATGTCTAGATTAGCTGGTGATAATAAAGAATCTATAAATTCAATAGTTTCAGATATCAAAGAGGTTACAACACTATCAAATAAACTTCAAAATGAGTTAAGTAAATTTAAAATTTAAAGGAGAAACTATGAGTAAAAAGATTATAGCTACTATCACTTTAATAGGTTTTTTATCAAACCCATTATATTCTGATTGCGGTGATTTAATGGCAAAATACAACACACCAGATCCATCTGTAAAAACGATGAAACAACTAAAAAGATGGGTTAAGCGTAAAGTTAAAGATGGAAATAAAAAAGCAGTAGAACAATGTTTAATAGATAGAGCTGCTGATAACCCAAATAAAGCAACTGTTGCTGGAGAATAAGGAGATATACCATGATAAAAAAAATAACATTAAGTACATTAGCGATTGCTACATTAACAGTTGGTCTAAATGCTAAAGGTAACACAAAAAAATATGTTTATGCTAAAGCGTATTCACAAGCTTATATGGACAAAGTTTTAAAAAAACTTGATAAAGCAAATAAAAGAATAGATGAATTAGAAGCAAATACAAATGAATCTATAGATGAACTTTATGAAAGAGCTGATGAAAATGAATTTCAAGCAACTATGAACCGTATTAAATGGGGAGCTGAATTTGAAGTAAGCACAAATTTTATAGAGGGTGAAACAGGATCTATGAGTATTCCAGCTAAAGATTATTCTATAAATAATCAATGGACAACTAAACTTCGTTTATCTATGGATGCAAAAATAAATGATAAAACAAAATTTACTGGTCGATTATCTATGTTTAAAAACTGGAGTGATTCTACACCAAGTAATTTAAGTGATTCAGCACAAGGTAGAAAACCAACAGGTGGTAGTTCAATATATGTAGAAAGAGCTTATGTTGATTATGCTCCAATAGATTCTATAATATTAACATTAGGTCGTCAACCTAGTTCTGATGGACCAGGTATGACACTTATAGAAAATACTCAAAGAAAATCTACATACCCAGCTATACTATTTGATGGATCAGCTGATGGTGCTGTACTAACAGCTAAACTAGCTCCATCATCTAAAATGAATCCAACATTCCGTGTTGCTTATGGTAAAGGTTTTCAAAATAATACTAACTACTCACCATATACACCAAATCAAAATGAGATTGAAGACTTAAATGTATATGGTGCTTTTTATGAGATGAGCTTACCATTTTCTTCTATGGGTGAAAATTTACTTGTTTTAAGTTATGTTCATGCTACTGATTTCATAGGTCATCCAGAATACACAGATGCTCCTAACAACCAAAACCTTGGTGATATGTCTTTAGCTGGTATCTATTTTGAAAATAATAAAGCATTTGGAACAAACTTAAATTATTTCATATCTGCTGGTTTTAATATGCCAGATTCTAATGGTAAAACAGTTAATTTTGGTGCTATGACTATGAACCAAAATGTTTCTTTATTAGAAGATGATGGTTATGCTTTTCAAATAGGTACTAGATATGATATAGGTTCAGTAAAAATTGGTTATGAGTTTAATAAAGGTAGCCAATACTGGTATAGTTTTACAAATGGTAGTTCAGATCTATTAAATAAACTAGCAACTCGTGGTAGTGTAAATGATATATATGTATTATATTCTATGGATATGTATCAATTTGTAAAATTAGGCTACACGATGATCGATTATGAATATACAGGTAGTGGTTGGCATATAGGTACTCCTGTTAAAACTGATGATTATGTAAATAGAGCTTATGCTACTTATAATCTAAGATTCTAACTATCAATTAACCATTAAAAGTATGACATTTTGTCATACTTTTAAACTATATATATAAAAAACACTATAATCCTCTCAAATTTACACAACTCTCTACTAAACTTTTATTAGGAAACAATTATGGCTAAAAAGAAAATTTTATTTGAATGTCAACATTGTGGACTTACTACACCAAAATGGATGGGTAAGTGTACAAACTGTGGAGCTTGGGATTCTTTTATAGAGTTAAATGAGCATCAACAAGAGGTTGTAAAAAAAACAAAATCAGCCTCAACTGCTTCATCTAAAGCTGTAAGTATAAACAACATCATAGAGAGTGAAGTTTACAGATTCTCATCTCTTGATCCAGAACTAGATGGTGTCCTTGGTGGTGGTATAGTTCCTGGATCGTTAACACTTATAGGGGGAAGCCCTGGTGTTGGAAAATCTACACTACTTTTAAAAGTAGCATCAAATATCTCATCACTAAATAAAAATGTGCTTTATGTGACTGGTGAAGAATCTGCTGGTCAGATTAAACTAAGAGCAAATAGACTAAATGCTAACAACGATACTTTGTATCTACTTAGTGAAATTAGACTAGAACAAATTTTAGTAGAGTTAGAACATAGAGAGTATGAATTTCTAATCATAGATTCTATCCAAACTATATACTCTGATGCTATCACCTCAGCCCCTGGTTCTGTTACACAAGTAAGGCAAATCACTTTTGAGCTAATGAGAATCGCAAAAGAGAAAGATTTAGCTATCTTCATCATAGGTCATATCACAAAAGAGGGTTCTATCGCTGGTCCTAGAGTTTTAGAACATATGGTTGATACTGTTTTATATTTTGAGGGTGATTCATCACAAGAGTTAAGAATCTTAAGAGGATTTAAAAACCGTTTTGGACCAACTAGTGAGATAGGTGTGTTTGAGATGAGAAGTGAGGGTTTAGTATCTGCTACCGATATATCATCAAGATTTTTTAACAGAAACTCTGAACAATCAGGCTCTGCTCTTACCGTTGTTATGGAGGGTTCTCGCCCTATTATACTAGAGGTTCAAGCTCTTGTTTCAGAATCTCATACACCAAACTCAAAAAGACAAGCAACAGGTTTTGATAACAATAGATTAAATATGCTCTTAGCACTACTTGAGAGAAAACTGGAGATTCCACTATCTGGATACGATGTATTTATAAATATAACTGGTGGGATAAAGATTACTGAAACAGCAGCAGATTTAGCTATCTTAGCCGCAATTTTAAGTAGTTTTAGAGATAGATTTATCTCTAAAGAGACTGTATTTATCGGTGAAGTTTCACTTGTTGGTGATGTAAGGGAGGTTTATGCCATTGATGTTAGATTAAAAGAGGCAAAAATGCAAAATATATCTAAAGTTCTTTTAGCTAAAAAACCTCTTGAGAAAACAGCTATGAAAACATATATAGTAGATGAAGTAACTAAACTTTTAGAATGGTACTAATTTAATCAATAAAATAAATTTATTTATGAAAAAAGTTGTATAATTATTAAAAATTATATAAAGGTTAATTTATGATTGATGCTGAGTTTAGAAGTGAAGAGAGATTTGTAAGGTTATCGATAGCTTATTTAGGTGATGATGAGAAAAAACTAGTAGTAGATACTGCTGAAAAGATAATAGCTGAATATGATATAAAAGCTGATACACACACATCTAGTATTTTAAACAATAGAGAAGTTTTTGTGATTGAATATCATGATGATTATAGCCGTGAAGCTGGTTCAATTTTTAACAAAATAATGAAAGCATTAGATATAAAAGAGTGTATATAATTTAAATAAATTTAGGAGATTGTTATGAATTTAGAGAACTACGCAGAGGGAAATGAGCTATTTAGATCATATTTTAAAAAAAACAAGGAATCTTTGCTTAAACTTGTAACAAGTGGGCAATCTCCAAAAGCTCTTTTTATAGGTTGTTCAGATTCGAGAGTTATCCCCGATCTAATCGTACAATCAAATCCAGGTGATCTTTTTGTGATCAGAAATGTTGGTAACTTTGTACCACCTTTTAAGCCTGATGAGGATTTTCATGCTACTGCTTCAGGAATCGAGTATGCTGTTAGTGTTTTAAAAGTTCAAGAGATCATAATTTGTGGACATACCCATTGTGGTGCTTGTAACCATCTATACGAAGAGATAGAAGATCCATCTCTTATACACACTAAAAAATGGTTAGAGCTTGGTGAGAGTGCTAAAACTTCTGCTATTTTAAGTCTTGGTGTAAACGCTCCAAAAGAGGATCTTTTAAGATTAACAGAAAAACTATCGGTTATAAAGCAGATAGAGAATATCTTAACATATCCAAATGTTAAAAAAAGATTTGAAGCTGGTGATTTAGCTATTCATGGTTGGTACTATGATATGGAAACAGGTAAAATAGACTACTATAATGGTGAAACTTATGAGTTTTTACCACTAAATACACTTACACAAGAGAATAATAAATAGTATCATATTTACATATTGAATCTGTTGTGTTATAATCCTTTAATAAAACTAAAATAAAAGGAATAAGATGGCTGAAGAAGAGAATACAGAAGAGGAGAGTGTTCCCGAGAAGAAAAAATCTGGGAATATGTTGATGATTATAATCATCGTTGTCTTGATTCTTATAATCCTTGGTGGAGCTGTTGTCGCACTTTTGATGATGGGTGGAGATGATGAGGAAACAACACAACAACCAGCTGCTCAAACTCAGTCACAACCAGCTAAAAGAACTGAGCCAAATGCTAACTTTTTTAATGATACAAGAAAGCTAAGTGAGATTGGTATTTTATACCCTTTAGATTCTTTTACAGTAAATCTAAAAAGTGATGCTGGTCGTAGATACCTAAAAACAACTATATCTTTAGAGATAGAGGGTGAAGAGCTAAGTCTTGAACTTGATGCGAATGCTCCTGTTATAAGAGATAGAATCATTAGAATCTTGACATCAAAAACATTAGAGGAGATCTCATCTAAAAAAGGGAAACAAAAAGTCTCTTTACAGATTATAGATACACTAAATGCTATGTTATCAGATGGTAAGATTAAAGGTATCTATTTTACAGAGTTTGTGATTCAATAATTCTATTTATAATTTGGTGTTAATAAAAAAATATTATATAATCCAAAAAATAGAATTTCAGGAATTTAGTTTGAGTGATAAATACGACCTTATTGTTATCGGTGCTGGTGCTAGTGGAATGATTTCGGCAATAGTTTCAGCTCGAGATGGTAACAAAGTTTTACTTTTAGAAAAGCTTCCTAAAATTGGGGCTAAACTCAAAGCTACTGGTGGTGGTCGTTGTAACCTTACTAACACTTTATCAAATGAAGATTTTATGGCAAAGTTTGGTCGTGAGGGTCGTTTTATGAGGGATTGTTTAACCCTTTTTGACCATAATGATGTTGTAAATTTTTTTAAAGAGATTGGTGTTGAAACTCATGCTCCCGATGGGTTTAGAATCTTCCCCACTTCCCATAGTTCTGTATCTATACTATCTGCTCTTGAAGATGAGATGAAAAAACTAGGTATTGATGTAAAATGTTCACAAAAAGTACAACATATCTTAGTTGAAGATTCTAAGGTGATAGGGGTAAAAACTCAAACACAAACTTTTTACTCAAAAAACATCATTTTAGCTAGTGGTGGTTTAGGTTACCCAACTTTAGGGGCTGAGGGTGATGGTTATGAGATGGTGGAGGAGTTAGGTCATAAAGTGACAACTCTACACCCTGCTATGATGCCACTAAAAACTAAAGAGAGTTGGGTAGAGAGTTGTAGAGCAGACACCATACCAAAAGTGGAACTAAGGGTTGATTTAAAAAAGGCTAAAAAGCTTAAAGCTGTTGGTGATTTAATCTTTACAAAGGATGGAATCAGAGGTCCTGTTGTGTTGGATTTTGCTAGAGAGATAACTCCACTTTTAGATAAATATGGTGAAGTTCCCATACTTTTAAACCTAACAAAAGGGATGAACGGGGAGCAAATATCTAAACATCTAAAAGATTCTGCCATCAAAAATCCAGATTTTTCAACACTAGAACATATAGGTACCCTACTCCCCACTCCACTATCTAATGAACTTTGTAAATTAGCTGGTATTGATTCTAAAGAAAAATACAACAAGATAGATGGCTCATCAAAAGCTAAACTTCTAAAACTATTAACTTGGACACCTTTAACTGTTGTGGGGCATGATGGTTTTAAGATGGCTATGATAACAAGAGGTGGAATCTCACTAAAAGAGATAGAACCAAAAACTATGGAGAGTAAACTTGTAAAAGGTTTATACTTTTGTGGAGAGGTTATGAATCTAGATGGACCTTGTGGAGGGTACAATCTACAATTAGCTTTTTCTAGTGGATATATGGCAGGAAAGTTACTTTAAAAGTTTAGATTTATTTTTTTTGTATATAATTTTAATTACGACAATTACTTATAGTGTTCTATGGAGCAGTAAAAAAACTTAAAGGGTGGAGGAAGTCATGAACCTCTACCCTTTTTTTTTGCTCTCCAAGAATACTATAGGGAGATTTTATGTATAAGTTAATTGTCGTTATTTTACTTATGTGCCTTTTAGCACCTATGCTTCACTAAGCATAGACAGGGGATTTATTCCCTTGTCTCCCTCTCTCAATAAAAATAACGGATAGAAGCGAACCCATAAGCATTAGTTTTTTCTATCTCTTTTATTTGAATCTCATCTATGATTCCACCTAAAGCAAAAACTTTTATATCACACTTATTTAAAACCTCTTTTAGGTCATCAATCCCTTTTGGTTCACCCTTATTTGGTGAAGTAAAAATTGGGCTATATGTTACCATATCAGCACCAAGTTTTTTAGCTTTTAAAACCTCTTCGTGAGTATGTGTACTTATGATAACCTCTAACCCTAAGCTTTTAGCATACTCTATCTTATCAAACTGTTGTGAAGTTAAATGAACACCATAAGCATTTAAACTTTTTGCTAACTCAACATCTCTATGTATAAAACTCTTTATATTTTCAAACTGGTTACAAACCTCAACAAAATGGTGTGCTTGAACATCATAGTTTGGGTTTGATTTATCTCTATATAAAGCATAAGTTGGGGAGTGTTCTACAAACTGTTCGTGTAAAATATTGCGAAAGATAGCTGGTGTATCTGTATAAAACTCCCTCGATGTTATAAGATACTTTTCCATTTTACTATCTTAAAAGTGGGTTTGGTGAACGGGTTGGTACTTCTGGTTTTTTAAACTCTACACTACCAACCTCAGCATCAGATAAAGTTCTTTCTAAAACACCAGCTATGTGGTTATCTAATCTATTTAATAGATAAAGTTCATCTTCACTATATTTAGCTTGTGATTCTTTTATAAAATCTTGTAAAAACTTTAGTTTTTCCATCTCATCATCTATTTTGATACTTTTAATACTCAGTAAAATATCGTCATACTCATCACCACAAGAATCTAAAAAATCATACGATAAATCTATCGTTTTCATAGTGTTTAATGCCTTAGAAAATTGAAAGTGATTATAGAGCATACACCCCACAAAATACTCTATATCTGAATGTTCAAACTCAGAGTATTGGTTATCTTCATCCTCAAAATGTTTATGCCAAGTTGTTAAAATTTCATCTATTATTTTATTCATAAATGTATTATAAACTTAATAACTATATTTTAATATTAAAGACAGAACATTTTAACCTTTATAAGCTAAAATATCATCACAAAATATATGGAGTGGTAAATGTACGAAAATGCACTAGATTCTAAACTAAACAAAAGGGAAAAGTACAAAGCTAGACTTAGACCTTTTGACTATTTTAAAGAGTTTGAATCTATCGATTTTGAGAGTTTGGGTGAGGGAGATAGGTTTTATCTTCAAGATTTTGGGATTTTTACAACAGAATTTTTAGAAGATGAGTTCACTATGAGACTTCGTGTTCCAGCTGGTAGATTGACTGCTCAAGAGTTTAAATATATAGCAGAGGTTGTAAAAGAGTATGACCTCTTTAGTATCTTAACTGCTCGTGGTGGTATTCAGCTCCATGAGTTACAAGCTGAAGATGTTCACGATATTTGGAAAAAGCTAAACTCTGCTGGTTTAACAACATGGCAAAGTTTCGGTGACAATATCCGTAACATTGTAGCTGATGTGTATGATGGTTGTGGTAGATACTCTGAGATAGAGGTTTACCCTATCGTAAAAGAGATGCAAGATTATATAGTGAAAAACCCTCGCTATGTTGGTATGCTACCTAGAAGAGTATCTATCGGAATCTCTGGAAATAGTGCTAGTGTTACCTCTTTTTTCGCAAACGATTTATACTTTGCTCTTGCTCAAAAAGATGGTGTAAATGGGTTCAATGTTTTAATGGGTGGTAAAAATACAGAGATAGCCCAAGAGGCAAATATATTTTTAAAACCTGATGAAGTGTTTAACTTTTTTAAAGCATTTGTAGAGGCTTTTTACCTACATGGTTCCCGTTTTGCTCGTTCAAAAACTAGACTTTTTTATATGATAGAAGAGATAGGTATGGATGGTTTAGTAAAACATATAGAAAAAGAGTATGGCTCTAAGTTTGAAAGTGCTGGAGAAATGCTACTTAAAAAAGTTGTTTTTGAACACCAAGAGGAACTCAAAGATGGAACATTCTCTTACTGCTACCAAACAGATTTTGCTAGACTAAGTGCTGATGAGATGATTCAAATCTCAGACTATGCGATAGAAAATGATGCCGAAGTTCGTATAGGAATCGACCAAAATATCTACCTTTTAGGGTTAAAAGATAAAACAGTACCGTTTGATTCACCTAGTGAGAGTTCAACCATTTTAGCTTGTGCTGGTAACCTATGCCCTTACTCTTTTTGGAGCATTAAAAATGAAACAAAATATCTACCACTATCTAAAATCAACAAGTATGGAATCCAAATCGGTTTTTCAGGATGTGCTAAAGGGTGTGGACGACACTACCATACAGATATAGGTCTCATAGGTTTAAAAACTAATAACTTTGGAGATACAGAGGGTGGTGCTAAAGTTTTTTTAGGTGCTGTTCATACAAAAGGTGTATCGGTTGGTAGGATGATATTTTCACTTGTACCACTTGTTCATTTAGAAAAAACATTATCTTTAATCATAAGTTTATATGAAAAAAGTGGATATGAAAACTTTGAGTATTTTTCACACAACATACTAAACAAATTTTCTGCTGAATTTTTAGCTATCTGGTTCTTAGCAAACCTATCATCAGGTACAGAGTTAGAACTAGAAGTAAATGAAAACATAGTGGTTGATACAAAAGAGTGTTTTATGTATGAAAAATCTTTACTTGAGAAACATTTTAGTGATGTTGATTTTATAGAACCATTTGGTGAAGATAATTTCAAAAAATCTATAAGTGCTTTAAGTAAAAAACTATGGACAGTAGAGGGAGCAGACCCCCACTACAAACCGAAACTAAATAGGACTAATTTTAGATAATCATAGTTCCTTTTAAAGGAATTTATGATAGTATATTTCCATGAATGTCATAAGTAAAAAAACTATTATTAAATTTTATGAAAAGTATCCAACTTCTAAAACAGCTTTAGAAGTTTGGTATGCTGATGCTAAAAAATCTACATGGACAACTCCAGATGATATAAAAAGAGTTTATGCCCATGCCTCATTTTTAGCTGATAATAGAGTTGTTTTCAACATAAAAGGTAACGATTATAGACTTATAGTTCATATAGATTATCTTAGAAAATTTATAAGAGTAAAGTTTATCGGTACTCATAGTGAATATGACAAGATAAATGCTTTAGAGGTGTAAAATGAATTTAAAACCAATTAAAACAGAAAATGAGTATGATGAAGCACTAGAAAGAGTTGATGAACTTATGGAGTTAAATCCAAAGTTAGATACACCACTTAGTGATGAACTAGAGATTCTAGTGATGCTTATAGAAAAATATGAAGAGAAACATTGGTCTATAAGTGAACCAGACCCCATAGAAGCTATAAAAATAAGAATGGAAGAGTTAAACTTAAAACAAAAAGATTTAGTACCTTATGTTGGTAATGCTAGTAAAGTATCTGAACTACTAAACCACAAAATATCTCTATCATTAAATATGATAGTAAATCTTGCTAATGAGCTACATCTACCTTTTGAGGTGTTGATGCCTAAGCAATATAAACAGCTTACTTAGAACTACTTTTCAGTAGTTCTATTTTAACTCGCCCCAATGCTTACCTATATTTAAACTAGCTTTTAGTGGGATTCTAAGTTCCATTATATTTTCCATAATCTCTCTAAATCTATCACCTAATATCTCAGCTTCACTCTCATCTACTTCAAAAATCAACTCATCGTGAATCTGTAAAAGCATTTTAGCATTTAGTTTTTCATCTTTTATAACATTATGAATCTGATTCATAGATAGTTTTATGAGGTCACTCGCACTACCTTGAAAAACACTATTTACCGATTCTCTCTCATAAGCTGCTCTAAACATAGGCGAAGCATTTTCATAGTCAAAGTATCTACGACGCTTTAGTAATGTCTCTACATACCCAAAATGTTTAGAATCATCTACTATGCTACGGAAGTAAGTTTTAACAGTTGGGAAACTCTCAAAATATCTCTCTATAATCTCTTTAGCCTCTTTAGTTGTGATTCCTAAGGTATCTGATAATTTCTTTTGACCCATCCCATAAAGTAACCCAAAGTTTACAGTTTTAGCTACCGATCTTTTAGCTTGTGCTTCATCTTCACCAAAAAGTGCTATCGCAGTTTGAAGGTGGATATCTTTATCACTTTTAAAAGCATCTACTAAAACTAAATCTTGTGAAAAATGAGCAAGTAATCTAAGTTCGATTTGAGAGTAATCGATTCCTATAAGCTTTTTACCCTCTGGTGCTACAAAAGCCTCTCTTATTTTCGCACCAAGCTTAGTTCTTGTTGGTATGTTTTGTAAGTTTGGATTTTTAGAGCTAAGTCGCCCTGTTGCTGTTCCTGTTTGTATAAAAGATGTATGGATACGGCTATCTTTATCCTCTTTTGATAGTTTTAAAAGTGGTTCTATATATGTTGAGTATAATTTATAAACCTCTCTATACTCTAAAAGAAGCTCAATAATCTCATGCTCACCCTTCAAACCACTTAAAACTTTCTCATTCGTAGAGTATCCAGTTTTTGTTTTTTTACCAGCTTTAAGCCCCAATGTTTCAAAAAGTACAACACCTAACTGTTTTGTTGAGTTTATATTAAACTCACTTCCAGCTAAATCGTAGATTTTTTGAGTGAGTTCACTTAGTGTCTCTTTAACCTCAGTTAAAAAAGTATCTAAAAAACTACTATCAAGGGCAATTCCCTCTTTTTCCATCGCTAAAAGTGTAGTGATAAATGGAACTTCAACCTCCATTGATTCTTCTATAAGATGGTTAGCACTTTGAAGTTTTAGTTTCTCTAAAAATAGATTAAAAAGTTTTAGAGTTATAAAAGCATCTTCAGCAGCATATCTACAAGCATCTTCTAACTCAACACTAGCAAAAGTTTCACCTTTTTTTACAGTATCTTTAAAAGCTACCATCGTGTGATTTAGAAGTTTATCTGAAAGTTTATCTAAGGCTAAAGCACTCTCAGGGTTTATAAGCCAAGCTAAAACCATACTATCGGAGTAAACCACTAAAGAATCATCATCTAAGAATCTAGTGATAAAATGTAGATCAAACTTTATGTTATGCCCAACAACTTTATGTTTAAATATCATCTTTATAGCAGTTTTTACATCCTCTTCATCTATCTGCTCAGGCACACCAAGGTAAAAATGTTTAAATGGCACATAGTAAGCCTCACTCCCATTAAAAGCAAAACTAAACCCAACTAGATGATCTTTTTCATAATCAAGCCCTGTTGTTTCAGTATCGAATGCTATGATAGTATCACTCTTTAAACTATTTAATATACTATATAGTTCTTTCGTATCAGTTAGAAGTGTAGCTTTAAAATCAAGCTTTTTGTTTTCTAGTATATCTGTTTGTACTTTTTGTATAGCATCATCTTTTTTAGAATCACTTACCATATTTTTAGCATGAAGAACACGAAGAATCGCATTTTGTTCATATTTTACAAGCTCATCATATATATTTAAAAATGGATTCTCAATATCCATCTTGTACTCTTCAAAATCTAGCGAATCAAAAACATCTTGTTTTAGGGTTACTAACTCTTTTGACATATAAGCATCATCTTTTGAAGCGATAAGTTTCTTTTGAGTAGCACCTTTTATCTCATCTATATGCTCATAGATAGAATCTAAACTACCATACTCTTTTAAAAGTTTCTCTGCTCCAACTTTACCTATACCCTTTACCCCCGGAACATTATCGGCAGTATCACCAAGGATAGATTGGTAATCTATAAACTGTTTAGGAGTTACACCATACTTCTCAAAACAAGCTTCCTCATCCATACTTTTTCGCTTTATAGCATCAACAACCACTATATTTTTATCATCTATAAGTTGGTATAAATCTTTATCGTGTGAAACTACACGAACCTTATAACCTTTATCTTTAGCTAACTTTGAAACTGTTGCTATCATATCATCAGCTTCAAAACCCTCTTTACCTAAAGTTTTATAGCCCATCTTATCTATCCACTCTATGGCGATAGGTAGTTGCATAGTAAGCTCTGGTGGTGGTGCTTTACGGTTTGCTTTGTAGTTTGAATCTATCTCATTTCTAAATGTATCACCCTTAGTATCGATAGCAAAGATGATATAGTCACTATCATGTTGCTGTTGTAGAGTTGATATAAAGTTTGTAAAACCTGTTAAAAGCCCTGTTGGGAAACCCTCTTTATTTTTTAAATGTTGTGGAAGTGCATAGAAACTACGGAAAAAGAATCCAAATGTATCTATTATAGTGACTGTTTTACTCATTATAAGCCTTTGTTTATTATTTTTAGTATATCTTGAGGGGTTTGTGCAATTTTATCATGTGTAATATCTGGTGAAAAACCCCATTTAGCAAAGATAGAATCTATACCAGCATTTTTAGCACTTTTCATATCCTTAGAGCTATCACCAACTACACAAGCATAATCTGTTGAACTATCAAAACCATAAAATGAGAGAATCTTATTTATCATCTCTGGATCTGGCTTAGATACTTTTACTTTATCTGAACCAATGATGAGATCAAACATAGAATCTATTTTTAGGTGTTTTAACATTATAAGAGCAAACTGAGTAGGAGCATTTGTAGCAACAGAGAGCTTAAAATCAGATTCTTTAAGTGTATGTAAAGTTTCTAAAATACCATCATAAAGATAGGGATTTTTCATACATTGTTTAGCATAATGGAGTTCAAAAACTTTTTTATCTTTATCTTGATAAACTTCAGTACCATACAAAAGTTTAGCAAGATTTCTATTTTCCATATTTATAACATCAGCAACATACTCTTTAGTTAATGGTACTAATCCATAATGGAGTTTTCTTATATGATTTACAGATATAGTTATATCTGTTTTAGAATCTATAAGTGTACCATCCATATCAAATATAACTATTTTCATAATTTTAAACTAAATATCAATTATAGTTGATATTTATTATACTCATCATCACTCAAATCCCAAATATCTCTTTTCTTTAGAGATTCCACAACAGATAAGGTACAATCAACATCATCTGGCCACTCTCTGTTGAAACCATCTAATGGTGTTTTGTTTGTACCATCTATACCAACCATAAGACCAGATATAAAAACATCTCTTTGAGCATCTATGTTGTTTGTTACTCTCCAAACTAACATATATGGATTCTCTATATCATTCTTCTTATCATCTACAAACACAACGATTCTTATGTTTGGACTAAGAGATACTAAAGCATCAAAATACTCTTTTACTGTTTTAGTTTTATTTAGAGATATAACTGTTACAGGGTTTTTAGTTCTTCTCATATATTGTTTTAATCCTGTAATATCAGGAATTAACTCTTTTACTTTATCGAATAATTCCTCATCACCTAAAAGTTGTGGAGCTTCAACTTTATGTGCTGAAGTAGAATCAAGCCCTAGTTTTCCACCAACTAAACTCTCAGGTGAAGAGTGATCAAGAGCATCTAAAATACCCTCAGATATAAAAAGAGACTTTGGAGTAAATCTATCTAATATATATGTAGTAAAAGCCTCATAATTTTCTAACTTTGGAGCTTTTTCATCTACAAATATAGCGTGTTTTACAAAGCTCATCTGACCAGCACCCCAAAAAGCGTGCATAAATTGTTTCGCATGACCTTTATACAGTGGCTTCATTTTTGCTAAAATCAGATTATGAAAACCAGCATTTTCAGGCATATGATAATCAACTAAATCTGGTACAGTCGTTTTTAAAAGTGGAAAAAATATTTTACCAGTTGCCCAACCCATATATTTATCTTCTAGTGGTGGCTTACCAACAACTGTTGCTAAAAATACTCTATCTTTTTTAGTTGTGATAGCACTAACTTCCATAACTGGATAAGGCTCTTCTAAAGTGTAGTAACCTGTATGATCCCCAAAAGGTCCCTCTATCTTCATCTCATCAGTATCTACCCAACCCTCTATAACATAATCAACATCTTCAGGGATGTATAATGGAGTTGTTAAAGATTTAACAAGTTTTGCTGGTTCTTTTGTGATAAGTCCATACATTAAAAGCTCATTTACACCATAAGGTAATGGAGCAGTAGCACACCAAGTATAGAGTGGATTACCACCTATTGCGATAGATACGGGCATCTTTTTTCCAGCTTTTTGGTACTGATCAAAAAAGTGTGAGCTATCTTTATGAATCTGCCAATGCATACCTAGATGATTTTTATCGTAAACTTGAAGTCTATACATACCAAGATTTACCATCT
>CAYLNF010000014.1:0-21764 GCA_964385165.1 uncultured Sulfurimonas sp. | reverse complement strand
TATAATCTTACAGGGATATTGTTATCATGAAGATAATGTTTTAAGTCCATAATATCTATCTCTTTGTAGTGAAAGATAGAAGCAGCAAGAGCAGCATCAGCACCACAATCAAAAGCATCTTTTATATGTTCCATTGTCCCTGCTCCACCAGAAGCAATAACTGGAACATTTACAGCTTTAGAGATTTGTTCAGTGATGTTTAACTCAAACCCAGATTTTGTACCATCAGCATCCATAGATGTTAGTAGAATCTCACCAGCACCACGATCGACTACCTCTTTAGCCCACTCAACAGCATCAAGACCAGTATCTACACGACCACCATTTAAAAATACATGGTAAGTTCCATTTGATGTTCTTTTCACATCTATCGCAGTTACGATACACTGAGAACCAAATCTTTTAGCACCCTCATTTATAAGTTCAGGTCTTTTTATAGCAGCGGAGTTTACACTCACTTTATCGCAACCAACATTTAAAAGTTTATAAATATCATCAACTTTACGAATCCCACCACCAACTGTTAGTGGTATAAAAATCTCTTGAGCAACTTGCTTTACTATATCTACAATAGTATCACGGTTATCACTTGATGCTGTTATATCTAAAAATGTTAGTTCATCAGCACCCTCTTCATTATAACGACGAGCAACCTCAACAGGGTCACCAGCATCTTTTAAACCAATGAAATTGACACCTTTAACAACGCGTCCATCTTTAACATCAAGACATGGGATAATTCTTTTTGCGAAATAGTTCATAGTAGCGAGCCTCTTTTAATATATGGGAATTATACTATAAGAGACTAAAGTTATGTTTATGTATTACTAATATAAAATTTAATCATAATATCTTTTAATAAATTTTTATATGATACAATGCTGTTATGAATAAAGAACTCTTGAGTAAAATTTCTATATTATATGTTGAAGATGAGAATGAGATTCGTGAACTGAGTGGCGATGTTATGGATAATATCTTTAAAAACTGCCAAATCACATCTAATGGTGTTGATGGGTTAAAAATTTTTAAAGAGTATTTTTTTGATGATTCTAAAGATAACTTTGATGTAGTTGTGACAGATATACATATGCCAAAGATGAATGGTTTAGATATGTTAAGGGAGATAAAGAAGATAGACCCTAGCATACCTATGGTTATCACAACTGCCTATACAGATTCTAACTTTTTAAAAGAATCGATAGAGTTAGGTGTAAGGGGTTACAATGTAAAACCAACATCATTAGATAAACTCTTTAGTAGTATAGAGATGGCAGTTGAATCAAGAATGTTAGAAAAAGAGCTTGAACATCGTGTCAAAGAGAGAACCAAAGAACTAAACAAAGCTATGTTGGAACTAGAAGAGAAAACTATCGAACTAGAATATTTTGCTATTCATGATGATTTAACAAAATTATATAATAGAAAAAAATTTAATGAAGAGCTAACAAAAGAGTTTAACAGAGTAAAAAGGTATGGGATAAACCTATCTATACTTATGCTAGATATAGACTATTTTAAATATGTAAATGATAATTGTAGTCACGGTTTTGGTGATGAAATTCTAATCAAAATATCAAATATACTTAAAAACAATATCAGAGCGATAGATATGGTTTGTAGATGGGGTGGGGAGGAGTTTATGATTCTACTCCCTGAAACATCACTAGAGAATGCTCACATAGTTGCTAACAAGATTAAAACAAATATAGAAAATAGTAAACTTTTTTGTAAAGAGAAGCTTATAACTATGAGTATTGGTGTTACTAAAGTTTCACAAGATGACACTATCGATACTGTTTTAAGTAGAGCAGATAGATTACTATACAAAGCAAAAGAGAATGGTAGAAACTGTATAGAAATTGAATAAATAGTAATTTATCCACTACTATTATCTATATGTAAGCAATATTAGTATAAACTCATCTTTATGAAAAAAGAGAGCGTTGTAGCAAAAAAGAAGTTTGGACAAAACTTTTTAAAAGATGAAACTGTTTTAAGAAAGATCGTCGAAGCGATGCCCAAAAATAACAATAAACTTGTTGAGATTGGACCTGGCTTAGGTGATTTAACTAAATTTTTAGTAGATGTCAAAAGTGTTGAAGCTTTTGAGGTAGATACCGATTTGTGTAAACTGTTACAAAGTGAATTTAAAGAAGAGATTGCCAACAAACAGCTCCATATAAACTGTGGAGATGTTCTTCAAGCTTGGGAGAGTTCTTTAATTGATGAGCCGTATGATTTAGTGGCAAACCTGCCTTACTATATCGCGACAAACATCATCTTAAAAGCGCTCGCAGATCCGATGTGTAAAAATATACTTGTAATGGTACAACTAGAAGTTGCTGAGAAATTTTGTGCGAAATCTGGTGAAAAAGTGTTTGGTTCTTTGGGGATTATAACCCAAAGTGTCGGAGAATCACATATAGTTGTGAAAGTTCCACCAACAGCCTTTGACCCACAACCAAAAATAGATTCAGCAGTTTTTTTAATACAAAAAAGTAAAGATAGAAGTGACAAAGATTTCGAAGATATGTTAAGAGTTGCCTTTACGCAACCTAGAAAAACTCTTATGAAAAATCTATCTAGTAAGTATGAAAAAGCACAACTTCTGACGGCTTATGATGAGCTGGGATTTATACAAACTATCCGTCCTCATCAAGTTTCCACCAGCGACTATCACCAACTCTATAAAAAAATAAAAGGGAGTTTGGATGGCAGAAGAGAATCAAGGGACTAGCGAGAGCAGATCTCAAACAGAGAACAAACCACAAACAAACAATAACAAAAAACCGAATCAAAACCGCAAACCGAATCAAAATCGTAAGCCAAATAACAACAAAAGTAAAAGCAAAAACCGTTATAGAAGACAACCTACACCTGTTGATGAAAATCTAAAATCGTTTGTTCAAAAGAATCAAGATGGACATAAAAAAAGATTAAATCCACACTACAAATTAGATCTAAACTCTAATGCTAAGATTCGGATAACACCACTTGGTGGTCTTGGTGAGATTGGTGGAAATATCACAGTTTTTGAAACAGAAAAAGAGGCTATCTTAGTTGATGTTGGGATGAGTTTCCCAGATGAAGATATGCACGGTGTTGATATTTTAGTACCAGATTTTTCTTATATTCGTGAGATTAGAAAAAAGATTGTAGCTGTAATTATCACTCACGCTCATGAGGATCATATCGGAGCTATGCCTTATCTTTATAAAGAGATGCAATTCCCTATCTATGCTACACCATTACCACTTGCTATGATTGGTAATAAATTTGATGAGCATCATATCAAAGAGGCTAGAAGACATTTTAACCCTATTGAAAAAAGAAAAATCTACCAAATTGGTGAAGATTTTGAGATAGAATGGATGCATATGACTCACTCAATCATAGATTCTTCATCTTTAGCTATAACAACAAAAGCTGGTACTGTTATCCATACAGGTGACTTCAAAATAGATCACACTCCAGTTGATGGTTATACAGCAGATCTACATAGACTTGCTTACTATGGTGATAAAGGTGTTTTATGTTTACTAAGTGATTCAACAAACTCTTACAATCCATTACCAACTCCATCTGAGCTTAGTGTAGGTCCAGCACTTGATCGTGTATTTGCTAAAGCAGAGGGTAGAATCTTACTTTCAACTTTTAGCTCAAACATTCACCGTGTTTATCAAGCTATACAGTATGGAATCAAATATGGTCGTAAAGTTTGTGTAATTGGTCGCTCTATGGAGAGAAATATCGAGATCGCTATGCAATATGACTACATTAAGTTTCCAAAAAATATCTTTATTGAGGCTGATGAAGTTTCACAAATGAATGATAAAGAGGTTCTTATAGTTACAACAGGTTCTCAAGGTGAGCCAAGTTCAGCACTATTTAGAATGTCGATAGGTGAACATAGACATATCAAAATCAAACCAACAGATCTAATCGTACTTTCATCTCGTGCGATTCCAGGTAATGAGGGTTCTATCTCTGGTATGCTTAACCACCTACAAAAAGCTGGAGCGAGAGTAGCATCTGATAAAGATATTCATGTATCTGGTCACGCTTCTATTGAAGAGCAAAAACTTATGCTTCGCCTAACAAATCCTAAATTCTTTTTACCTGTTCATGGTGAGTATAACCATGTTATGAGACATAAAGAGACTGGTATTATGTGTGGTGTTCCTGAGAGAAACATCTTACTAATGACTGATGGTGAACAGATAGAGATCGCTCCTAAGTTTATGAGAAAAGTTAAAACTGTTAAAACTGGTAAAACTTACATAGACAACCAAAACAACCACCAAATTGAAGATGATATAGTTCTTGACCGCCAAAAACTAGCATCTGATGGTATTGTTATGATTGTTGCTCAGATAGATGGTCAAACATCTAAAATGTTAGCAAAACCTAGAGTTACAACTTTTGGTATCGTAGCAGATAGACAAGATAAATATTTCGCTAAAGAGATGGAAGATGTATTAGAGCATTTCCTTATCCATATGAAAGAGGGTCTTATCTCAAACACAAGAGCGTTAGAGAATGATCTTCGTCAAATTGTTAGAAAACATATATATAGAAAAATGAAAAAGTATCCACTTATCGTTCCAAATGTATTTGTTCACTAGATAAAAGGTATATAAGTGTCTGAAAATAAAAATATAATTTTTGAAAGTGCTGTAAGAAGTATGATGCTTCATGTTGGGGAAGACCCAACAAGAGAGGGGCTTATAGATACACCAAAGAGAGTTAGAAAAGCTTTTGAATTTATCTATGGTGGTTACAATGAAAACCCTAAAGAGATTTTAGAAAAAGCTCTATTTACAAGCTCAAATGATGAGATGGTTTTGGTTCGCGATATTGAGTTTTACTCAACTTGTGAACATCATCTTTTACCTATTATAGGGCGTGTTCATGTAGCTTATATACCTGATGGTAAAGTTGTAGGTCTCTCTAAAATTCCTAGAGTTGTAAATGTATTTGCTCGTCGTATGCAGATTCAAGAGCAACTTACAGAGCAGATAGCTGATGCTATCATGGATACAATAGCACCAAAAGGTGTAGCTGTTGTTATTCAAGCTCGACATATGTGTATGGAGATGAGAGGTGTTGAAAAAATCAACTCAACAACAACATCCTCAGCACTTCGTGGATTATTTAAAAAAGATGAAAAAACCAGAAGTGAATTTTTCTCTTTGATAAATTCACCCTCTGGCACTCGATACTAGAGTTGCCAATATATGCCTTTTAAATCCCTCAAAGATAAACTATCATCTAAAAGCTATGGTATAGCTTTTGGTGAAGTTGTTAAAATCAATGCTACTGTAATCACAGCTACTGGTCTTAAAGTAAGTATTAGTGATATGGTTAAGATTGTCTCAAACGATACAGATCAAGAAACTTTTGGAATGGTTACAGAGATAGATGGGAAAACCTTTTTTATCACACCTTTTAGTTTTGTGGAGGGTTTTTGCTCAGGAGATAAAGTTTTTCTAAACTCTACTGGTATGAATATCCCTGTTGGTGAAGCACTACTCGGTCGTGTAGTTGATCCGTTTATGAGACCCATAGATGGAAAAGAGGAGATAACAACATCTAAACTTTCACCTATCATAAAAGCTCCTATTCCCGCTATGAAAAGGGGTATGATAGATGAAGTTTTTAGTGTTGGTGTTAAAAGTATAGATGGACTTTTAACTTGTGGTAAAGGGCAAAAACTAGGAATCTTCGCTGGTAGTGGTGTTGGGAAATCAACACTTATGGGTATGATTGTTCGTGGAGCTGATGCGCCCATAAAAGTTGTAGCACTTATCGGTGAGAGGGGTCGTGAGGTTCCTGAGTTTATAGAAAAGAATCTTGGTGGGAATCTTGAAAATACAGTTATCATAGTAGCAACAAGTGACGATTCTCCGCTGATGAGAAAATATGGTGCTTTTGCTGCTATGAGTGTTGCTGAACATTTTAAAGATAAAGGGCTTGATGTTCTTTTTATAATGGATTCTGTAACTAGGTTTGCTATGGCTCAAAGGGAGATTGGTCTAGCTTTGGGTGAGCCTCCAACATCAAAAGGTTATCCACCATCTTCACTTACACTTTTACCACAACTGATGGAGAGAGCTGGAAAAGAGGATGGTAAAGGTTCTATAACTGCCTTTTTTACTGTTTTAATCGAGGGTGATGATATGAGTGACCCTATCGCTGACCAATCAAGATCGATTCTTGATGGACATATTGTACTATCTCGTGAACTTACAGATTTTGGAATCTACCCACCTGTTCATGTTTTAAACTCAGCTTCAAGGGTTATGAACGATATTGTTACAAAGGAGCATCTAAAAGCTGTTTTAAAATTTAGAAGATTATATACACTTTTAAAAGAAAATGAGGTTCTTATAAGAATCGGTGCTTACACAAAAGGATCAGATCCAGAACTAGATGAAGCGATAAACAAAAAAGAATCTATGGAGAGTTTTTTAACTCAAGATTCAAACCTAGTTAATAAGTTTGATGATACCACTAGTAGTATCATCTCTATGATGAACTAAATCACCCATAATCAACTCAGAATATATCCAAGAATCCTCAGCTATCTCTAAATTTTGATGCTGAGTTATAGCTATATCTCTACCTGTTAAAGCTTCATAGTTACGCATAAACTCTAATATCTCATCATCTAATCCAAAAATATCTATGAATGAATAGATTAAATTCTCAGATTGTATATATTTTTTCTCTACCCTTAAGATCTCTATCTGATTATAAAAACAACCCCTAAGGAGTGATCCTATCTTAACCCTTCTTGTAGTTACAGATATCAACTCACCCAAACAACCCCTCAAACCCTTAAAATCACCATTGAACATAAAATTTTCAGCTTTATATATTATCTTTTTCCAATATTTATCTAAATAGGAAGATAATTCTGTTCTACCTAAAATTATATTGTTATCTAAAATTTCATAACACTTCACAAAATTATCTAAATCGTAAGCTTTTTGTAACTCTTTTGAAGCATCACAATATTTATATAGATAAGATATTTTATCTTTTAGAGAATCGATACCATCAAATCTACCCAACTCTTTATAAGCAAACTCGAAATCTCCAACACTTAATTTAAGAGATATATCATTTAGGATAGATTCCACCTTATCCTCAATAATTTTAAAATCATATATTTTTAAAAAAGATTCATCTAACTCGATTTTCTTATAAATAGTTTTAAAATCATCACTATCTATCGCTTTTAAAAAAGTTATAAAATCGTTGTTATACCTTAACATTAATCTAATGGTATCCCTCTTTTGTGGAACTGTTATAAATTTACTTAAAATATCTGTTGTATCTTCACCATTTAGAATCAATTGTTGAGCTTTTTTAAACACAATCTTAAAACGATTCTCCATTTTATTAAACTCAGTAGTCTCTTGAAGTGCTGGAAATTTACTAGAGATAGCATAAGCTATCAGATAATTCTCTTGGGAGATTATAACTTTGAATCTATCATAATATTGATATGCTCTAAATAGTTGCTTTATCTCATGATTCTTTGATTTTATGATTAAAAAAGGCTCTATCAACTCTATCGCCCTATCTTTATCACCATTAAAAAGATGATTGAAAGCTTTTTTATAAACTTTATCGTAAGAATCCTCTATAATCTTATACTGCTTAGTATCTTTTAAAATTATATCTTGCTCAACAATTTTAAAAGCATCAATAAGTAAGTTATTCACGACCAAAGATTCTAATATATTTGGATTTTGTAAAACAACTTTTTTCAATAAACCATTTTTTAGTAAAATAATTAAGTTATACCTATCTACCACCTCTATCTTCTCTATAATGGTATAAAACTCTATATATCTACTAGAGATTAATCTCATACTATTTTTATTATAGATAGATATATGATTCGAATCTCCAACAACAAATATATAATCACTCTCAGGTAAAAAAACTATATCACTAATTGTAGTGAAACCTGTTTCAACCCTTTTGGTTTGATTCATACCATACAGATTATAGATATATATATCACCTTTATCATCACCAACTAGTAGTGTTTGCTTATCTCTTAGATAGATTTTATTTATCTTATAGTTACTGATTTTTACTATATGCTTACCTGTTAATGAGTATAGATTTGTTATATATAAAAAACCATCTTCAGACCCCATAGCTACCATATTGTCATAAAAATATATATCACTAATAGTACCTATTTTAGAAAAACTAAACTCTCTTGAGATAACATAATTTTTATCATATTTATATTGGTAAACTTTTTTTAGTTTTGTACAGAAGATAATATATCTGGATTCTAAATCAAACTCCATCCTCTCAACACTATCATTATCTAGTTTTATAGTTTGAACCAGTTGTTCACACCCTGTATCAACTATGTGAATATTATTATCTTCACTAAATGCCATCAAAGAGCCATCTAAACTAAAAGTGATGTTTGAGATATATAACTCAAAATAGCTATGGTATATCTCTTTTATAAGTTGAAAGTTATCACAAGGTGTAAATATAACTCTATTTGAAGTTGTTACAGTAACAATTATATTTTTATTTAATTTTTGAAGTTGTTTAAATTTGGAATCTATCTGAAGAAAAGATGAAATATTGAACATATATTTTCAATATAGGTATAAATCACATCTAAAGATGTGATTTATGAGAAATTAACAAGAAGGAACATTCCCGCTATCACTTCCATATTCTTTGAAGAAATCAAAGTAGTGAGGAAGATATTTAGATTTAAGAGCTTTATCTTTTACATTTGGACAGATAGTTTTAATCTCATCAGCTAGTTTACCAGCATCATTGATTTCAGTCCACTCATCTTGAGTATGTTTACCAGCAACAACAGCACCAGTCATACCACAAGCACTCTTAAGTTTTTTAGTATAAAGTTTTTGACCTTTAGCAGGACTAGCACTAACAGTTGTAGCACCTAAAGTTAATAGTAATGTAGCACCAAGTGCGATTTTAACCATTTTATTCATTGTATCTCCTTGAATTTTCATAGATTCTATCTTATAAAAAATAAAATTTATATTTATTATTAAATTAATCTATCTTATTGATAAATAGTGTAACCAAAAGGTATAAACAGATACAAATATAACTGTATCTATCTATATTAAGCGATTAATTAATCTTTTTTACCACCACGAGAGTGTCTTTTTCTCTCATTTTCTGTTAAGTATTTTTTACGGATTCTGATAGATTTAGGAGTAACTTCTAGTAACTCATCATCTTCGATCCACTCTAAAGCTCTCTCTAGTGACATATCTCTAAATGGTACAAGCTTAATCGCTTCATCAGCACCAGAAGAACGAACATTTGATTGTGCTTTACCTTTAATAGGGTTAACAACTAAATCGTTTGAACGAGAATGCTCACCAATAATCATACCCTCATAAACATCAGTTTGAACACCAATGAAAAGAACACCACGATCTTGAATACTAAATAGTGAGAATGCTAAAGTTGAACCAGCAGTCATAGAGATAAGAGCACCATAAGAACGAGACTCAACACCACCAGAGTATGGACGGAACTCTAAGAAAGAGTGATTCATAACACCCTCACCTTTTGTATCAGTTAAGAATTGACCTCTAAAACCGATTAAAGCACGAGCTGGAATCTCAAATTCGATTCTTTGGAAACCTTGACCCATTGGTAACATAGATTTCATCTCAGCTTTTCTTTTACCAAGACGCTCAATAACAGTACCGCTTAAATCTTCAGGAACATCGATAACTAAATGCTCATAAGGCTCACATTTAACACCCTCAATCTCTTTAACGATAACTTCTGGACGAGAGATACTAAACTCAAAATCTTCACGACGCATATTTTCAGCAAGTACAGTAATTTGAAGTTCACCACGACCAGAAACTTTAAATTTACCCTCACCAACAACTTCAAGCTTCATAGCAACATTTGTATTCATCTCAAACTCAAGTCTTTCACGAAGTTTATTAGAAGTTACATGTTTACCCTCTTGACCAGCAAGTGGAGAATCGTTAACTGCGAAAACAACTGTTAAAGTTGGCTCTTCAACATGCATAGGATCAAGAGCAACAGGATTAACAGGGTCAGCAACAGTATCACCAACATCAACAGTCTCCATACCAGCAAATGCTACGATATCACCAGCTTCAGCTTGTTCTATCTCCATACGATTTAAACCGTGGAAACCGATAAGTTTAGATATTTTACCCTTAACCATCTCACCATCAGCTTTAGCAAGCATAACATTATCACCCTTTCTAACTGTACCGTTAAAAATACGGCTAATACCGATTTTACCAACATAGTTATCATAATCAAGTGTGAAAACTTGTGCTTGAAGTGGGTTACCTGCATCACCTTCTGGTTCAGGAATAGATTCTAAAATAGTATCGAAGATACATTTGAAATCACCATCAGGATCTGCCATATCAAGTTTTGCCATACCATCACGTGCTGCTGCATAGATGATTGGGAAATCTTGTTGCTCATCAGTTGCACCCATATCTGCAAATAGGTCAAACATCTCATCAACAACACGATCTGGCTCAGCAGATGGTTTATCAATCTTGTTAATTACAACGATCGGTTTTTTACCAAGAGCAAGCATCTTTTTAACAACAAACTTAGTTTGTGGCATAACACCCTCATAAGCATCAACTAAAACTAAAACACCATCAACCATTTTAAGAACACGCTCAACCTCACCACCAAAATCGGCATGGCCCGGAGTATCGATAATATTAATTTTATAATCTTTATAACGGATAGCTGTATTTTTAGAAAGAATCGTAATTCCACGCTCTTTTTCTAAATCGTTTGAATCCATTGCTCTTTCATCGTGTTGTTCATGTGAACCAAATGTACCAGATTGCTCTAGTAATCCATCAACTAATGTAGTTTTACCGTGGTCAACGTGAGCGATAACGGCGATATTTCTAATTTTTTGCATTAAGGGTTTCCTTGTTTAGTTTCTATTATTTGAAACTTAGGGTAAATATTTTCGCGATTATATCTAAATTATAATTAGAGATTCGTAAAACTACTGCTATACTAACTATAAACTATTCACAATGGGAAAAGAAGATGGTAGATTATCCAAAAAAATTAGACCAAATATTTCAAAAACTACAACAAAATGGAGCTACACCTATAATTGTTGGTGGTTTTGTTAGAGATTCGATCTTAAAGATAGCTAGTAAAGATATAGATATGGAGGTTTATGGTATCAAATCTTTTGAATCTCTAGAATCGATTCTTAGTGAATTTGGTGATGTGAATAGTGTTGGTAAATCTTTTGGCGTATCTAAATTAAACTATGCTGGATTAGATTTAGATTTTTCACTCCCAAGAAAAGACAACAAAATATCATCTGGACATAAAGGGTTTGATGTGGAGATAGATCCCACTTTAGATTTTAAAACAGCATCTTCAAGGAGAGATTTTACTATCAATGCCATCGGTTACGATACTATCAAAAAAATAGTTATCGACCCATTTAATGGTGTTAAAGATTTAGAAAAAAAGATTCTTAGAGTTGTAGATAAAGAGAAATTTATAGAGGATCCATTAAGAGTTTTAAGAGCGGTACAGTTTTATGCTAGATTTAATCTAAGAATCGATTCTAAGTTATTCACATTATGTGAAGATATGGTGAAAAAGAATCTACTAGATGAGCTACCAAAAGATAGAATCTTTGGTGAGCTAAAAAAACTACTTCTAAAAGCCAAGAATCCATCATTAGGGTTTAAACTCCTCAAATCGATAGGTGGATTAAAATATCTAGCACCACTAGATTCTTTTAGTAACAACATATTTGAAGATATTTTAAATCACATAGATATGATGGCAAAACAAAGAATCGATTCTGAGGAGATAAAACTTATTTTAATTCTAACCACTATCTGTTACAAATTCGATTCTTCACAAACTTCTAGCTTTATATCAAATTTAACTGATGATAAAAAAATATTAAGAGAGGTGATGATATTAAATAAAAGTGAGTTTCAAGAATCATATACAGATTCTGAGCTTTATAAATTAGCCACAAAAGTAAATATAGAGATATTTTTAATTTATCAAAAGGTTATTCACAACAATCTTGATAGTGAGCTATTTAATGAATTAAAATTAAGGGTAAAAAAACTAGGTATTTTAAATAATAAAGCAAAACCTTTTATTCAAGGTAGAGATATTTTAGAGTTTGGAATCAAACCATCACAACAATATAAGCAGATTTTAGAATCTGCTTATGAGGCTCAGCTAAACCTTGAGATAAAAGATAAAAATGAAGCTAAAAGATGGTTAAAGAACTATCTCTCTAGCAGATCACTCTTATTTTTATAAGAAGCCATCTTTGTAACATTCTCTATCGCTGTTATTAAACATTTTTTAAGTTTCGATTCATAAATCTGCTTATTTTCTTTATCAAATTTTAAAATCAAATCACTATAAAGTTTAATAAACTCCTCCATCAGTTTTGTAGTTGCTGATGTCATTTTTTTACTCTCACCTATAAGCATAAAAAGATCAAACGCTTTTTTAATCTTTGAATCCATAGCATCACTCTCAATAAATCTTTTTGAAGATTCATTTTTAGAGATCAACCTATTCATAATCTCTTTTAAACCACACTCAGAGATCGCATAACTTTTTAGATTATCGTTTACATAAAGTCTCATCTCACTAAGATTCATTTGAGAAATTTTTTCTTTTAGTTCAAGACATTCACTATCTTGTTCTTTTTTTTTATTTAAAATACCTTTAAACATATCGCTTCTTAAAACTTCGAACTATCAATCTCTATGACAGTGTGAACATTACCTCTAGGGTTAAAATCTGCTACCAATTTCATATTTTTTGGCTCAATTTTTTTATAAATAGTATCAAATATCTCATTTGCTGAATTTTCATGAGATATAGATCTTGTCATAAATGAGTTTATATAAAGTTTTAATGCTTTTAACTCAACCACAAATTTATTTGGTGTATATTCTATATAAATTGTTGCGAAATCAGGGTACCCACTTCTTGGGCATAAAGCCATAAATTCAGGTAAAGTTACTTTTATTAAGTAATCTTTATCATGCTCATTTGGCCATATCTCTAAATCTTTTTCAACATTAAACTCTTTTATCTCTTTTTCCCCATATTTCATATCTTAATCCTCATAAATTTTAATTAATGGTGCTATCTGTTTGCCTTGGATATAATCTATACCAATCTTTTCAGCAAACTCTTTACTCTCTTGATTCTCAACCATCTTAATCCAAGTTTTAACACCTATTTCGTGTGCCATACTATTAAATCCAGATATTATACTATTATATTTTTTATTTGTTATATCTTTTGTATATAAAGAATCGAATCTCACAATATCAACATCTAAATCTCTAAGGTATAAAAATGTTGAATGTACCATACCCAATCGATCTAACGCTATTTTAATACCTAAATTTTTTAATGATTGTAAAATTGTATTATATTCATATATATTTGAGTAGTGTCCAATCTCATCTAAAATAAATATTATGTTATTTTTAATCTTTTCATTCTCATCTATCAACTCTCTAACTTTAAAGAAAAATTTTCTATCTCTAAGTGATGAGGGTGCTATATTTATAGCTAACATCAAAGAATCTTCAAACTCATAATGTGAAACTATTTTTTCTAAAATCATTATATCATACTGAGTTCTAAGACCTAACTTATTTACAACTTTCATATAAGTCATTGGATGGAGTAGTTTACCATTCACATTTTTTAGTTTAACAAACAACTCTTTTATTTTAGGTGTATTACCCTCAAATATCACCTGTGTTGCCATACTAATAGATTTAGATTCAATTGAGTTAATCACATAAGATTCTAAATCGTTTGGATTTATATCATCTCTATTGAGATCTATATTTTTTGTTTTATTCTCCTCTTGCATCTCAAAAAGATTCTCAACCATATAATCTAAATTTTTTGAGAAGTTTGTATCTGTTATAGCTCCAGATATATCGACCTCTATATTATTTAGTTTAAGCTCATTTGTTCTAATACAAAATAGCTCAAATATAGTGTTATATTGATCCTTTGTACCACGAAGCCCTATCATAAAGTCAGCACCATTAATATGCCCAATAGGGAAGCTTTCTATATTTAAACCCTCTATATAATCTATAATATTTTGAGCAACTTCATAAATAATTTTATCACCATTTTTAATACCATAATGGGTATTTATATAATCTATATTATTGATACTTACCAAAATAAGAGTGTAATCTTTTGAACCACTCATATCTTTTTTTATATATTCATATAGATAATCTCTAGTAAATATTTTAGATATAGGCTCTGTGATTTTTACATCAAACCCTTTATATATAAGGTGAAGGATAAAATATATACTCATAATAAGTATCACACCAGATGTGAATAAAACAAGTTGTATATTTTCGTAACTAGTTGTAAGGGTACCTATAACTAAAGTGAGAACAAGAACAAAGATAGGAACACCCATCCTAAGTGCTAACTTAAAACGGTATTCCCTCTCTTTTAGTTGTGGAAGTAACATAAAAGGGTGTTAAACATCTAAATGTTTAACATCTTTAGCATGAGTTTCGATGTAGTTACGACGAGGTTCAACTTCATCACCCATAAATAGAGTAAACGCATCACTAGCAGCCTCAGCATCTTCAATAGTTACTTGAAGAAGTACACGATTCTCTTTTGTCATTGTTGTTTCCCAAAGTTGCTCAGGATTCATCTCACCAAGACCTTTATATCTTTGGATATAAGCACCTTTTTTAGCATACTCTTTTATAGATTCTAACTCAGCGATAATATCTTCACTAAAATCTAAGTTCCATTCTTGAATCTTTCTATAAACAAAGTTTGCTTCTGTAAAATGTGGAGCTGAAAATAGTTCATCATTGATAATTAACTCCTCCATACCACCATCTGTTTGAACAAATATATGAATCTCATTCGATTCTTCGTTAATCGTTTTTGTTAAAATATTGTTATTGATTGAACTTAAAAACTCTTCAACTTTTACAAATAGATCACTAGCACCTAAAGAGATAACATCAGGATTCTCTACAAAATAACGAATCAAAGAGACTAAAGAGTATCTTCTCTCTAATGCTACTAATGAACCAGCATAATGATCAACCATTTTAAAATAAGATACTAGATCATTATGCCCCACAGAATCGACATTTAAAGATTCAACACCATTATCTATAAGAAAATCGTTCATCTCTCTATCATCTTTGAAATATATCTCTTTTTTACCTTTCTTGTAACGGTAAAGTGGTGGTTGAGCTAAGTAAAGGTAACCATTTTCAACAACTTGACGGAAATGCCTAAAGAAAAAAGTTAAAAGTAAAGTTTGGATATGGGAACCATCAACATCAGCATCGGTCATAATTATGATTTTATGATAACGAAGCTTCTCTTCATTATACTCTTCACCGATTCCACAACCCATAGCTGTAATCATATTTGTGATCTCATCAGATTTAAGAATCTTATCTAGTCTTGCTTTTTCAACATTTAGGATCTTACCTTTAAGTGGTAAAATAGCTTGAAAAACACGGTCACGACCCATCTTAGCTGAACCACCCGCAGAATCCCCTTCCACCAGATATAGTTCACATTCAGTAGCATCTTTAGATTGACAATCTGCTAGTTTACCAGGTAGTGTTCCAACTGACATATTGTCTTTTCTACGAGTTAACTCTCTTGCTTTTTTAGAAGCTTCACGACCTTTAGCAGCTAAAAGTGCTTTTTGAACTATCGCTTTAGCTTCAATAGGATTCTCTTCAAAGTATTTAGATAAAATCTCATAAGTTTGTTTTTGAACTAAAGGTCTAACATAAGTATTTCCTAGTTTACCTTTTGTTTGCCCCTCAAATTGAGGTTCAGGCACACGAGCAGAAACTATGGCTATTAGCCCCTCTTTAACATCTTCACCAGTAATTTTTATATCTTTCTCTTTAGCAGCACCATTTTTAGAGTTATAATTTGAGATAACTCTTGTAAGACCAGCTCTAAAACCAGCTTCATGTGTACCACCATTTGGTGTACGGATATTATTTACAAAAGATGATAATTTTTCATCATAAGTATCGTTATACATTAGAGCTATATCAAACTCTATATCTTCAATTTTCGCACTAAAAGAGTAAACATCAGCAACTTTAGTAGCTTTATTTAGATCTGTTACATATTGAGCTATACCACCCTCAAAGTGGTATTTTTCCTCAACATTTGTTCTTTCATCTTTAAAAATAATAGTGATAAAAGGGTTTAAATATGCTAACTCTTTGAATCTTTTTGCTAAATAAGCATATTCAAATGTTGTAGTTTCTGTAAATATTGAAGCATCAGGAGCAAATTCAATAGTTGTACCAGTTTTTCTAGTGTTTCCAATAACAGCTAAAGGCTCTTGAGGAATCCCCTCTTTAAAATTTTGTTCAAAAATCTCTTTTTCTCTATGAATCGTCATTTTAAGGTCAGATGATAAAGCATTTACAACAGAAACACCAACACCATGAAGACCACCAGATACTTTATAAGTATCTTTATCAAATTTACCACCAGCATGTAAAACTGTTAAAACAACAGTAGCAGCGCTCATATTTTCAGTAGGGTGCATATCTGTTGGAATACCACGACCATTATCACTTACAATACAAGTTCCATTTTTAGTTAAAGTAACTTTAATAGTATCACAATGACCAGCCATAGCTTCATCGATAGAGTTATCAATAACTTCATAAACTAGATGATGAAGACCACGATGTCCAGTATCACCAATATACATCCCTGGTCTTTTTCTAACTGCTTCTAGACCTTTTAGAACTTTAATGTTACTAGCACCGTAATTTTCCATTGATATCTCCATTAATTTTAGTGTGTTTCTTGAGATTCTATCCTTTTTTTACTAAAAATAAGATTTTAAATAGAGAGTTAAGGTTTTTATATAAATATATATAATTTTAGTAGAGAGTAGTAGGTGGGTGTGAATATGTGAAATGTATTACTTTAGTACGATAATAAGGGGATTAAAACTATATAGTAAAAATTTGATTCGATTCACATCTGTTCACTATTGTGATAAAAACTTTTTAAATTTTATAAAAAAAGTATAAAAAATTTTATACTTTTTTCTATTTTTAAGAGGATTAGATAACGATTGGCATAACAATTGTTTTAAAATTGTTATCACTTAATATAAAAGGTAAGTTTCCTTCATTTAATCCAATAGTAAATTCTGTATTGTTTATAGAGTTTAGAAAGTCTAATATATATCTACTATTGATAGCTATGGAGAAAGGGTTTGAGAAGTTTGTAGGGTGGTTAAATTGAGTTTTAGCTTCTATATTATCATCACTTAGAGATTCAAATGTTATTGTATTTTCTAAAAATGTTATTTTAACATCTGATGATATAGTGATTATCTGTTTTAGAGAATCTATAACTTTAGCTTTTGGTAAAATTAAACTATTAGCAACTTCTTTAGGGATAATTCTGGCATATTCAGGAAATTTACCATTTATAAGTTTTGTAAAAAAAGTGAATTGATCTGAATGGATTATAAGATTAGTGTTATCATAATAAAGCTCTATATCATTAAAAAATAGTTTTTGAATCTCTATAATAGCTTTTTTAGGGATAATTATGGAAAGTTCAGAAGAACCATTATTTTCAATGTTTACAATTGCTAATCTTCTAGTGTCAGTTGAAGCAAAATTTATATAGTTTTCTTTTATATCTATCAAAGCACCATTCAATTCAAATTTTGGGTTATTGTTATCTATGGCAGGTGTTATTTTTTTTAAAGATTCTATAAGAGTTAAAGAATCGATTTTTATTTGTGATTTATCTTTAGATGACGGAAACTCTGGAAATTCATTATGTGAAAATGTTGGAAGTTTAAATTTGGAATCTTTTTGAGTTATATGTAAAATATTGTTTTTTAATTCTAAATTTATATCATCATCTTTTAAAATTTTTATAATATCTAATAGTTTCTTACCATTAGCAGTTGTATTTCCAGATTCTATTATATTTAATTTATCAGTTGTTATTAGTAAACCTATCTCATAATCGGTAGCTTTAATATTTAAACTATTTTTTTCTACATTTAAAAAAATATGTGATGTTATTTGAGAAGTATCTTTTTTTTCTAGAAAAGGTATTGCATGAATTAATATATTTTCTATGACCGATTTTTGTATTGTTATTTTCATATCAATTTTTCCTATTATATTATATATTTTTAGTAGGTAGTAGTAGGTTAGAGTGAATATGTGAATTTCACTAACTAAGCCCTATCTCAAGAGAGTTTTATATGTGATGAACATAACGACCCTCTTTCACATCTATTCACTTATGTAATTATATCTTTTTTTTATTTTTTTAAGAAGATGATGTGATTTTATTAGTTAATTCAGCAATTTTTGTTTTAAAATCTTCATCATTTTGAATCAATTCATTAATTTTTTTAAGAGTGTGACTGATAGCTGTATGATCTTTCATACCAAAATATTGAGCTAATTGAGGCATTGTACTTTTTGTTAAATCACGACAAAGATATATGGCAATTCTTCTAGCGTAAACAATATTTTTACTTCTACCTTTAGATCTAATCTCACTAGGTTTTATATTTAGATCTTTAGCAACCTCTTGAGTTATAGTTTCTAGTGTTAAATTTGTTCTTGTTTCTTGCATCTGATCTTTAAGAACACTTTTTGTAAAAGCTAAATCTATATCTACATGCATAAGTTGAGAGTAAGCGTGAAGTTTTGATAAAATACCTTCAATTTCACGAACATTACTATCTATAACAGTTGCTATATAATTTATAATCTCTTTAGTAAGTACAACTTTATTTATTTCACATTTTTTCTCTATAATAGCTATTTTTGTTTCTAGTTCTGGTGGTTGAATATCAGCTACTAAACCCCATTCAAAACGGCTTTGAAGCCGTTTTTCTAAACCACCTATTTTTTTAGGATGTTTATCAGCAGTTAAGATGATCTGTTTACCATCGTTTCTCAAAGTTTCAAAAGTGTGAAAAAACTCCTCTTGAATCATATCTTTATTACTTAAAAATTGAACATCATCAATTAGAAGAGCATCACAATTACGATATTTCTCTTTAAACTTTTCCATAGTATGATTTCTAAGATGTCTTAAAAAATCGTTTAAAAATTGTTCTGTTGTTGTGTATATAACAATTTTACCTTGATCTTGAAAGCTATTACCAGCTGCTTGCATAAGATGGGTTTTACCCAAACCAACACCACCATATATAAAGAGAGGGTTGTATGTTTCACCCTCTTTTTCTGTAACACTTTTTACGGCAGCATAAGCAAATTGGTTAGATCCACCAACCATAAAATGGTTAAATGTGTGTGATGGGTTTAACATAGAGTGTTGAACCTTTGGTTCTTTTGCTTTGGTAGAGGTTTTTATTTTTGTATCTACTTGATTTTTTAATGAGATACTAACACTTACTTTAGTACCATTTAAAACCTCAAATAGGTGGATGATTTTTTCACTATACTTACTTTTTATCCAGTTTGCTACTAAAGCATTTGGAGCATAATAAATAGCAAGTGAGCTAGTAGATTTTTTAATATCATAAGTTAATTGTTTAATATATCTGTTATATTCAACCTCTGTTATCTCATCTTTTAATGATAATAGTACCTCTTCACCAATATTCACATTCAACCCTAATAAATTATTTTATATGTGAATAATATCTATTTATTACATAAAATATGGTTAAAATTATGTGAATAGTGAGAATCATTTAGTTAAAATAGTGTGAGTAAAAAATAAAACATTTCATTTTGTCATATAAATTTTAATTTATTGACATTTTATATATAATATCTTTAAAAATGGAAAATAATGGTAATTTTAGGAATCGATCCGGGAACTAGAAATATGGGATATGCTTTAATCTCTTTAGAAAAAAGTAAAATATCTCTAGTTGAAGCTGGACTAATTAAAATGAAAGCAGAGGAGTTACAATTTCAGATTCCTCAAATGGTGGAGGGAATCTCTACTATATTTAAAAATCATAATATTGATGAGGTAGCTATGGAAGATATATTTTATGCTCATAATCCTGCTACAACTATAAAATTAGCACAATTTCGTGGAGCGATAATGTTAAAATTGCTTCAAGAGTTTGGACAATTTAATGAATATACAGCACTACAAGTTAAAAAAGCTATAACAGGAAATGGTAAAGCAAAAAAAGAGCAAGTAAATTTTATGGTTAAACGACTTTTAAATATAAAAAAAGAGATAAAACCATTTGATATTTCAGATGCTATGGCAGTCGCTATCACACATTCTCAAAGAGTTAGATTTGGTAAAAAATAGATCTACTTATCTTTTGTTATTCTGTATATAAAACTAAAAACCTCTGCTACTGCTTTATAAAGATTCTCAGGAACCTCTTTATTTAGTTCAACTTTAGATAAAAGTTCAATCAGATCCTCATCTTTTTTTATAGGAAGATTATGCTCATTTGCTATCTTAATAATATTTCTTGCAGTATGACCCTCCCCTTTAGCTAAAACTCTAGGTGAGTTCTCTTTTTTTGAATCATATCTAAGAGCAACAGCTTTTTGTTTCATCCCGTAACCTCAAAACCTAAATTAAGATTATCATTAACCTCTTGATATGGAGAATCTTTTTGTTTCTTTTTAATTTTATACATTTTAACCCTTTTTGGTGATATATTTATATCTAAAAGAGCTGAACACAGTATAGGAAGATTGTCCCTTATTAACTCTTTAAAATCGTTGCTGTTTGAATAGATCTCTATATAGAGTTGGTTTTTATTTTCTAGTATGATTCTTAAGTTTAGTTCACCAAATTTTTTTAAAATTAAATTTATATCACAAAAAGAGCTATCATCTTTTAATTTTTTTATCTCAACACTACCTTTCTCAAGTAGATCCCAACTAAAAGGTATAAATAGTGATGAACCATAACTTAGATGTGAAATGAGTTGGTGATAGTCAATTTGTAAAAGGAGTTTATCAATATTTTTTGTTAACTCAACTTGATTTGGTAAATTTTTATTTGAGATCTCTTTATTAGCTTTTAGAAGAGTAGCTTTTAAATCATCTCTTAATATATCTTTTATAGATTCTTCATCTTTAGAATATTTTAATTTTGATTCTAAAAATATACCAGAATTTTTAAATCTATCTTTAATATCTAATTTATTTGAATCGGCTGGAGTTGTTAAAAAAGTTTTTAAACTTTTCTCTAGTTGTCCTAAATTTTTATCTGAATTTATAGTTTTAATAAGATCTTTAATTGTTATAGATATTTCACCTAGATTTTTTAATGTATGGTTATTTTTAATTATCTGTAAAAGTTCATTGTTTTTAGAACTATTACCAATAGTTTGCTTGAAAAGAGTATTTATTATAGATTTTAGATCTGTATTTTTAGATATAAGCTCTAAATCTTTATTTGATAAATTTTTTGTAACTAATGAGAGTGCTTTATTTGTATTTGGAAGTAAAATATTAAGAGTAGATGAATTTTTAATAGGAACCATGGAAAATTATATCACAAAATCTATAATAATTTAATTTTATATTTTTTTAGTGTTAAGAATAGTAATAATGTAAAAAATATATAATATATGTAAGCATAAGACACAAGTAAATAAACAGAGTAAAGAAAAAAGTGAAAAGAGG
>CAYLNF010000013.1:6654-22175 GCA_964385165.1 uncultured Sulfurimonas sp. | reverse complement strand
TCACCATCTCTTGTTATATTGTAATCAACTCTACCATTTTTATAATCTATAAAATCAACTATATGGTTAGTTGTGTTGTCTATTATAGTGTTTGAACTTGGTGTGAATCCAAAACCTGTTGTTATAGATGAGTTATCATCCTCATTTTTAAACCAGTTTAGTGTTACCTCTTTAAAGTTTTTAGTATCCTCTTTATAAAGAAGCACAAAAAAGTAGTTTGGTGTAACCTCTTTGTTTGTTATAACATCGTAAGTTATAAGTTTAGAGTAGTACCAAGTTATATCATCATTAAGTGATTCTATCTGTTTTTCATCATCAGATAAATCTGGTAGATCAAAATCTTTTATATTTGTTCTAATAGGTCTTAATTTTGATGTTTGAATCTTATCTATCTTATATACTAATGATATTTTAGATATACCATCATTAAAACTATCTTTTGATGTGTTGAACTCATTTTTATCTATATCAAAATTAGTATCAAACTGATTGTAAAATTTCACAATCTCACTATCTGTCATATTTGTATCAAAATTGATAGTTGTGTTTATATCTCTAGCATACTCATCTTTATCGAAATGGATGGTTGTTTGGTCTTGTTTATTTTTAGCACTCAAATCAGCTGTTAGTGTATAGTTCATATCACTAAAATCTTGTGCCATATAACCCCAATCTTGAAGTGTAGATATTTGATGTTTAGTTATATTTATATCAAAATGGTGAGGTTTTACTAAAACAGTTATATTTCCATCAATTTTTCTATCACTTAAATTTGTATCATCCTCATCAACAAAAGCATAATTAATATCTACCATCCTAATCAGATACTCCCCAACATCATCAATACTAAAATCATCTCTATATCCACTACCATTTATCTCAAATGTGTAAGTTTTGTTAAACTCTAAACCATCCACCTTAGAGTTAAAAAATAGTGATAGATTCTTATCATTTTCATCTATGTTAAAAGTTTGCTCATAAGTTGGTATAATGATACCTGATGAGTTTGTAGCTTTTATAGTAAGTGTATAGTTCTCTCCAGCTTTTAGATTTGAATCGTTTATATCTAAAATAAATTTTGTTGGGATGATAGCAAAGTTATCTGTTGATTTTGTGTTGTTATCCTCCACTAAATCGCTACATAAAAGATCAACACCATTTTGCCAATGTATATCGATATTTACATCTTTATAAGATTTATCTATATTAAAAGTTGGATTACCTTGTGCTGTTTGTTCTGAGTTGTTAGAATCTACAAATAAATTTTTAAAACATGTTGAACTATCTCCATCTATACATGAACAAACCGTTCCATTAAACTTTTCAAAATTATCATCTGTTTCATTAAGTGAAGCTATAAAAATAGAGAATTGTTGAGATGATCTTTTAGTAGATATATTTCTATCATTTATGTTTTTTGTTACATCCCAAGCATCAAATCTATTATTTCCTCCATTATTTTGCCCCCAACATCTATGCCTACAATATTCAGCTGGATTATTATCATAAATATTATTCATATTGTAATCTCCAATATGACCATCCCAATAGTTGTTATCAAAATTGTTGTATTTTCTCTTAGATTTTGCTAGGGTGTTTGTAGTTGTTGCGTAAAAACAGTTACTTACAATATCTGAATTTGTATTGTTAATATATAAATAAAGTCCAAATTTTCTATCTCTATGTGTTCTTAAACAATTATCTCTCAATCTCATTTTTGATCTATTTCTCGTTCTTGTATATATAGCATCACCATTTATAGAATCGATAGATGAATTTGTTATGATAGGTTCAATAAATCTAGAACTAATATATATACCTCTACCATAAGATGAGATGTTTAGATTATTAAAATTACAGTAGTTATTTACATCTCCTAAAATTTTTATCCCACTATCGTTAGATGAGTTTATCTCTAAAGTATCGATAGCGATACCATTAGATATAACACCTTTAAAATATAAACCATGACCAACACTTTGTATTTTAGAATCTGATATATTTACTTTACCATTGATGTTACTAACAAATTCAACACCATCATCACCAGCATTGATATCGCAGTTTGTTATATTAATATCTTTAATTAAATTTTTTCCAAAATATATACCATCTTTATTATTGGCTTTAATCGATGTAGTAGATATTTGTATATTTCCATTTATATAGTTATCAGCTTTGATACCATAATCATAAGCATCAATATTGGAATTAATAATTATTAAATTATCAATATCACCATCCATATCGATTCCATCATCACCAGCAGTTATATTACATCTATTTATGGCAACACTACCAACATCATAAGAGGAGTTTATACCATCTTTTGAATTAGATATTATGGTTAAAGAATCTAATGATATATTATGTATATTATTTAGTTTAAAAATATAATCATTATTTGTGATGATAACATCACCAGTAGCAGAATCACTTTTTTTAATATTAAGAGCATCTTTATCTACTGTTAAAGATTCATTGTAGATTCCATCACATATATAGATGGTACTGTTATCTCCCACACCATCTATGGCATCTTGAATTGTATGATAAAATGTTTCATCACCTTCACAGCTTTGTGAATCACTAGTGTTGTCAACAACAACACTAGTAGCTGTTGGATCATCAACTGGATTCCACCAAGGTGGGAAACCAAACATCCCATTAAAAGATAACGCTAATAATATTATAAAAATTGATTTAATATAGTTCATAAGATCCCCTTTATTTACTACTATTACTAAATTATATCTAAAATTAAATAGATTTTTTGTAAAAAATTTATTGTTTTATTAAAGATATAATGTTTAAAAATATATGTGAGGATTTAATTATGTCGAAAGTAGCAGTAACAGATCAAGAAGCTTTAGATTATCATCAGTTTCCAACAGCTGGGAAAATTTCAGTTGAGACAACAAAGTCGGTAGCAACACAAAAAGATCTATCTTTAGCTTATACACCAGGGGTAGCAGTACCATGTTTAGCGATAGAAAAAGATAGTGATGATGCTTATAAATATACATCAAAAGGTAACCTTGTAGCTGTTATCTCAAACGGTACAGCAGTTTTAGGTCTTGGAGATATTGGTGCTTTAGCATCGAAGCCTGTTATGGAGGGGAAAGGTGTTTTATTTAAAACATTTTCTGGTCTTGATAGTTTTGATATAGAGGTAGATTCAGATAGTATAGATCACTTTTGTACAGTTGTAAAAGCTATCGCTCCAACTTTTGGTGGGATAAATTTAGAAGATATTAAAGCACCTGAGTGTTTTGAAATAGAGAAAAGATTAGTAGAAGAGTTAGATATACCTGTGATGCACGATGATCAACATGGTACAGCTGTTATCTCTGCTGCTGCTATCATTAATGCTTGTGAGATTACAGGTAAGAGTTTAGAATCTCTTAAAATTGTTGTAGTTGGAGCAGGGGCTGCGGCTATCTCTTGTGCTAGATTATATCGCCATATGGGTGTTAAAAATATATTTATGTTAGATTCTAAAGGTGTTGTTCACTCAGATAGAGATGATTTAAACAAATATAAAAAAGAGTTTATGGTTGATGGTTATAGATCTCATAGTGAAGTGTTTGAGGGTGCTGATGTTGTTTTAGGTTTATCTCGTCCTGGTACTTTTAGTGTTGAAGATATTAAGCTGATGGCAAAAGACCCTATAATCTTCACTTTAGCAAACCCTACACCAGAGATTTTTCCAGAAGATACTCAAAAAGCTAGACCAGATGCTTTAGTAGCAACAGGAAGAAGTGATTTTGATAATCAAGTAAACAATGTTTTAGGTTTCCCTTTTATCTTTAGAGGTGCTATGGATGTTCGTGCTAAAAAGATAAATATGGAGATGAAAGTAGCAGCAGCTAAAGCTTTAGCAGATTTAGCTAAAAAAGATGTTCCCGATTATCTAAATGAGCTTTATGGTAAAAAGATTGAGTTTTCTAAAGAGTATATAATCCCTAAACCTTTTGATAAAAGACTTATTGTTGAGGTTTCAAGTGCTGTGGCACAAGCTGCTATCGATAGTGGTGTTTCAGATTTAAAAGATTTTGATATAGAGGCTTATAAAAAAGAGTTAGCTGAAGTTACTAAATAGTAACTTCACAATTTTCAAGAGGTTTGGTAACTGGTTGGCTAAAGTAATACCCTTGAGCATACTCTACACCAACCTCTTGTAAAATAAGTGCTATCTCTCTACTCTCTACATATTCGGCAACATTTGTCATCTTCATACCATTTGTAAATTGGTGTATAGTTTTTAAAATATGAAGTTTCTTTTTATCATCGACTATCTCGCTTACGATAGAACCATCAATCTTTACCAAATCTATATCAAGCTCTGAAAAATACGAAAAATTAGAGTATCCAGTACCAAAATCATCTATAAGTATTTTAGAGCCATAACTATTTACTTTTTTGATAAACTTTTGAATCTTTTTAGTGTCTTCTAAAAATTCAGATTCTAAAAGCTCTATATCGATTCTAGATACAGTTGCTAAATTTTTATCGAAACAATCATAAAGTATAGCTATTAATTTATCGTTTAGTATATCTATCATAGAGATATTTAGCGAGAATCTATATTGTGGATACTCTTTTGCTGTTTGTATAACTTTGTTAAACATAATCTCTGTTATCTCATAATACTGCGAACTTTTTTTAGATGTTTCTAAAAATTTATAAGGTGGTAAAATTGTTCCATCATCGAGTTTTAAACGAACTAAAGCTTCATATTTTTCTATTTTTAAAGTTTTAAGGTTTACAATAGGTTGAAAGTATGGGATAATTCTGTCATCTTTTATCGCATTTTTGATAATATCAACAGTTTTCATATTCTCCTCAACACTCTTTTTAAGATTTAGATCATCTGTATATCTCATAACCCTTTTTGTATGGTCTTGTTTTAGTAGTTTTAGAGTTAAATCAGCATTTTCTAAAATAGGGTAGATGTTATTGCTAACTATACTTACAGATATATTTAGTTTGAGATCTTTAAAAATAAAGTTATGTTTAGATATAACTTTTTCTAAGGAGTTTGCGATTTCAAGAATCTCTTTATCATCTATATTTTCAAAAAGTACACCAAACTCATCACCACCAAGTCTAAAAATATCTAATTTATCGATAAATGAGAGTTCTGATTTTATGAGGTTTGCTGTTTTTATGAGTAGATCATCACCAACTTGATTCCCATAAATATCGTTAATGTTTTTAAATCCATCAATGTTTATAAGCAAGATAGTTGGTTTATCTATAATATCTAGTTTATTTTCTAACGCTTTTCTATTGTAAAGATCAGTGAGTTGGTCATAAGTTAGTGAATGTTGTAGAGAATCACTAGTTATTTGTAAAATATGATTTTTTTGAATAGAGCTATATAGTAGATATATAATCGTAGCTAAAGATATGATAAATATCATAAAAAGTATAAAAGCAAATGTATCTAATGCCTCAAAATCTTTTAGTGCTAGTTTTGAGAATTGTGTTGTTATATCGATGATAGAATCGTAAATATTATTATTTAAAACACTATTTACAGAGTTTATGTAGTCTATGAAGTTTTTCATTATGAAGTTTGAGTGAAGATTAAATTTTTTGATAAAATCTTGAACTTTTTTATCTTTAGAATCTGAATGTAGTAAAAACTCATCTTTATCTAAATAATCTAAATCCTGGATTCTTTTCGCATCGTAAAAATGTTTAAGTATGTAGTTTGCTTTAATAAATATCTCATTATTTTTAATCTCTAAAAATTCAACATTTTCAACATGTCGAGTTAAAAATAGTAGAGAGTTTTTGATTCTGGCATTAAACATCAAGTAATCTTCTATATTTTCAATATTTATATCTATTTTCTTTTTTAATTTTATAATCTCTTGATTTATATTATTATAGGTTTCTTCTTTTAATAGTGTTGAGTTTTTTAAAACTTTATATTCATCTAATAACTCTTTGATTTTATCTTTAATTTTATCTTGGTTTTGGTATGTATAGATAGAGTTTTGTAATATCAAGTAAGTTAGTTTAGATTGGTGATGTGCTAAGTTATTTGTTGATATTAAAACTGCTTTATGGTTTCTCGTAAAATCCCTTTGAACCATATAAAAATATATAAGTGTTATAGAGGATATGATACCGATGAAAAGTGCTAAAAATATGGAACGATTTACCCTCAATTTGACTCCAATATAGTAGGTTTCTCACCCTCTAGTGTTAAGAGAAAAGCTTTTAGATCTGAAACCTCTTTTTTAGATAACTCAACACCTAGATTATGTTTTGCCATAATATTTATAGCTTCAGATAGTGTCTTAGCTACACCATCATGAAAATATGGAGCTGTTAAGTTTATATTTCTGAGTGTTGGAACTTTAAAAACATTATGGTGAATTTTTTTGTTTGTTATAGCTTTTTTATCTGGATAGTTAGCAGTTGTATCGTACTCTATAAAAGTTCCCATTTTTTGAAAAGAGTTTGAACCGATATTTATACCATTGTGGCAAGTTATACAACCATACTGTTTAAAAAGTTTGTAACCATTCTTCTCATCTGAAGTAAGTTGTAACTCACCTCTAAGGTATCTATCAAATTTTGAGTTTGGAGTTATTAAACCATTTTCAAACTCAACGATAGCATCTATCACATATCTATATTTTATGTTTGATATATTGTAGATTTTTGAGAAAAGCTTTTTATATATTTTGGAGTTATTTAACCGTTTTTCTATAATTTTTGGATTCATATTGTGTTCTACTGGATTGTTTAGTGGTCCACTAGCTTGTTGAGCTAAAGTATCTACTCTACCGTTCCAAAATTGTTTAAAATTATATCTAGCATTAAAAACTGTTGGTGATTGTATATTACCTTTTTTACCACCAAAACCTGTTGATACTGTATTTGAATCTGCTCCACCTTGGGAAACATCGTGACAACTTACACAAGCTGTTGAGTTATCTTTTGATAATATAGTATCAAAAAAAAGTTTTTTACCAAGTTTAGCTTTCTCTATATCTATACCACTATCTAGGGGTATAGGGGAGATTGGCTCATTAGCATATATATTGATTATGGTAAATAATAGTATTGAAATTTTAAACATTCTTCAATTCTATCATAAATAAAATTAAATTATTACATAAAGGTGTAAAAGTTTAAAAAGCTTTTTTATAAAATAGATTTAGAGCTTTTTTAGCTTTATAATCTAGTTTATATGAGATATACTCTAGGTAGTTTAATATATCTTTTTGTGGTATATCTGTTTTTTTAGAGGCATTTTTTAAAATATACTGAGGTATCTTCACTTTTGATTTTAAAAAGTTTTTTTGGATTTTTGTATATAATTTTTTATCTTTATGGTAACAAAGTAGGGCAAAAACAAAAGGTAGTTTATACCTTTTATGCCACTCTTTGGCTAAATCTATATATGGTTTACCATCAAGGTAATATCTAAGAGCTTTATCACCTATGATAACTTCCCCTTTTATATCTAACACTTTAGCTAAAACATTTGATGTAGCAGATTCTGTATCTTTTAGATTCTCATCATTTGGAATCACTAAAACACTTAAAACCTCTTTTTTTGCGATGATAGCTAAATCTACGAAATCATATTTTTTAGCACCAACACTAGAGATAAAAGCAGAATCTACTTTTCTTGATGAAAATTTATGGTTAATATTTGATGGAACACCTTTATAGTAGTTCATACTCATAGCTTGTTGAGAATTTTTAGTAAAGCGTTTCATAAAGATGTGAAAAGGGAGTAGATTTAGATACTCTATTTTTCCAAAAACCAAAATAAACTCCCAAAATAAAATTGCCTAATTATACATATCTAATCTTAAAAAATTTATTACTCTTTTCATAGTTTCTAAAGATTAGATATAATTATAATAATAAAAAAATAGGGGTTTGTTTTGGTAAAAATAGAATTTTTAGGTCCCATACAAAAAGATGCTTTAGAGTTAGATATAAAAAACTTAAGTGAGTTGGCTACCTTTTTACAAGATGATAAAGAGATGAGTGAGTGGTTGGAAAACTGTGCTGTTGCTATAAATGACACACTTGTAAACTCAGTAGATTTTGAGTTAAAAGATGGAGATAAAGTATCTTTACTACCTCCTGTTTGTGGAGGTTGAGATGTTAAGTATTTATGATGGAGCATTACCAGTTTCTATTATCTTAAAAGAGTGGTATGAAGAGGAATCTAAAAGTAATTATGGTGCTTATATACCTTTTGTGGGAACTGTAAGAAGTGAAGATGGAATCGATGGGCTTAGTTTTGATATATATGAGCCTATCTTAGAATCGTGGTTTGAAGCTTGGCAACAAAAAGCAAAAGAGAGAGGAGCTATCATCAAAATGGCACATAGTCGTGGTGATGTGATGCTTCACGAATCATCTTACATATCTTCAGTTTTCTCACCAAAAAGAAGAGTAGCATTAGAGTTAATAGATGAGTTTGTAGAAGATTTCAAAGCATCAGCACCCATTTGGAAATATGACTTAAAAGATGGAAAAAGAATCTACGCACTTGATAGATCAACAGCTATTAAAGGTCATGGGATTTTGAGTAAATAGGGTTTTTTAGATGAATATAACTATTTTACAAAAATTAAAAAAATTAAAAAATTTATATAAAGATAATGGTTTTTTAATTTTAGGTGTATTTGGAAGTTATGCAAGAGGTGAAGAGAATAAAGAGAGTGATATAGATATTTTATATAAATTAGATACAAGATTTACAAAAAAATATGGTGGTTGGGGTTCTATAATGGAACTTGATAAGATAAAAGAGCATATAAAATCTACACTTAATATTAATAAAGTTGATTTAGCAACTTCCGACACTCAAAATGAAACATTACAAAATATACTTAAAAATGAGTTAGTATATGTCTAATAAAACTGATTTAATAAAGCTTCAATTTATTTTAGAAAAGATAAATGATGCTTTAAGTTATAAAGATAGCTATAAATCTATCGAAAATTTATTAAACTCTAAAATGGGGTTTGATGCTACTAATATGTGTATTATGCAAGTTGGTGAAACTCTAAATAAATTAAGTGATGATTTTGTAAAAAAATATGATTATTTACCAGTTAAAGAGAGTTATTTAACTAGAAATTATATTGCCCATGATTATGAGGGTGTTAATAAATATATTATTGAACTGATTGTAAAAGAGCATTTTGTTCAATTAAAATTAGATATAGAAGATATATTAAAAAATGAAATGAAAATATCTTAACCATTTTATTTATTAATGAGTTGATAGTATGAATAATTATTGTGTGTTATAATTCAAACAATATAAAAAGGATACTTTATGCAAGCAGTATATCACACAAGTATAGATGAATTAACTATCTCATTTATTGAAAATATTAAAAAACAGTTTCAAAATGCTAAAGTTGATATTGTTATTAGAGAGCAAGATGAAACGGACTACTTAAATAGTTCAAAAATAAATAAACAATATTTAGATGATGCTATATTAGAGGTTAATAATAATAAATTTATCAACAAATCTATAAAAGAACTTGATTTATGATTATATCTTTTGTTGAAAAAAGTTGGAATGATTATAATTATTGGTCTAAGAGAATAACTGATGAACATAGATTAGTTTATAAAATAGAAGAAAATCAGATGATAATTATCTCTTGTCGATTTCATTATGATTAAAATAAAACATAGGAATTAAAAAATGAATCTATTGTCTTACGAAACAAGCCAAAATATGTTAAACCTTTTAGAGGTTAATAGTTCAAGGTATGAGAGAGTTCCACTTAGTTCATCTCTTGGTAGAGTTTTATGTGAGGATATTGTTGCTCCATATAATGACCCACAATTCCCAACTGCTTCTATGGATGGGTACGCTGTTATCCATAGTGATTTAGATAGTGATGGGATTAGAATCTTAGGTGATAATCCTGCTGGTAGTGATGAGCAGAGAGTTGTAACATCTGGTGTTTGTATCAAAACTTTTACAGGTTCAAAGATGCCAGAGGGTTCTGATACTTTGATTCAAATTGAGAATGTAACTGTTGATGGTGATATGATTAAAATTGATGAGAAAGTACCAGTTGGTTTCTCTGTTCGCCCTATCGGTGAGGGGTATAAAGCTGGTGATGTACTGATAAAAAAAGGTACTAAAGTTGGTTTTGCTGAGATTGGTGTTATGGCTGGGCTTAACTGTGTTATGGTTAAAGTTGCTCTAAAACCTCGTGTAGCTATCATCGCTACTGGTAGTGAGATTTTAGATTTGGGTGAACAAGCAACAAATCCAGCACAGATTAGAAGTTCAAACAACTACACTTTATCGGCACTTTTTGAACAAGCTGGTGCTGAAGTGATTCAACTTGGAACAGTTGGTGATGATAAAGATTCTATCATGAAAACATTTGAAAATGCTCTCTCATCTGCTGATATACTTATAAGTACAGGTGGTGTAAGTGTAGGTGATTATGACTTTGTAAAAGATATAGTTCCAGCTTTAGGTGCTGAAGTGGTTTACAAAGGTGTAGCTATAAAACCAGGAAGACATATAATGGTAGCTAAAAAAGATGATAAGTTTGTTTTAGCACTTCCTGGGTTTGCTTACTCATCAACTGTAACAGCTATACTTTATGGTTTACCTTTAGTTTCAAAGATGTTGGGTAAAGAGAAAGCTTATAAAACAATCGAAGCAAAACTAAATGAAGATTTTAAAAAGAGAAGTAAATTAACAGAGTTTACAGCTTGTAATGTAAGTGTTGTTGATGGTGAGTATTTTGTAGATTTTGAGGGTAAAAAAGTTGGAAGTTCAGCTATTTTGACAAATATGTTAGATGATTCAGCATTGATGGTGACTGGTGAAGATGATGGTAACCTAGAGAAAGGTACTTTTGTGAATGTTATATTATTAGAGGAGTTTTAGATGAGAGCATTTAGTGTAGATGTAGATAATCAAGAGTTAAAAGAGATAGATATAGAGATTCAAGCAAACACTGTTTATAGTTTTTTTAACTCTATATCGATAGATGATTTTAGTGTTATAAATAAACATATCATATATAGTGATGCTAATGCTTTAGAAAATAACAAAAAACCTTACTTTATAGCTAAACAGCTTATCATAGGTGATGCTTTGATTTTAGGTCAAACTAATATGGTTGATGGTGAGGCTACAATCCCTAAAGATGATTTAGAATCTCTCATAGATTACGATGTAAGTGAGTTTTATTTGGAGAGTTTAAAGCTTATAGCACCATCTCAAATAAGTATATATTCAACATTTGATGTAGAGCATAAGGGTGAGAAGATTCAGCTAAATACAGAGTGGTTACTTCACGCTTTTAATATGGCTGATGATAAAACAAAAGATTATTTTTTAGATGAACTTAAAAAGGTTGCTGATTCTAAAGAGGGTGTAGAGCAACATATATATAAGATGACAGCTTTAGCACTTAACGCAATTTCGTAAACAAGTGATTCCATAAATTTAAACTTATGGAATCTATTTTAATTATGAAAATACCTTTTTTTTAAACTTAATATATAAAATTTAAAGTTTTTAATAGATGATTTTCTAAAAAAAGTATTTTTTATATCTACTATTTTTGTAAATATATTTTTAAACTTTTCATATCTATAATCATCTGTATAAATTGAGGAAAAAACATCCTCTAAGGCATCTCTTTCTTGTTTACTTATCGCACTCATTTGTCATTAATTACCTCCTTTTTCTAAGTAAGAGTGAATATATAGTTTTAGTTATCTATCCACTCTTACTTAATCTGTTGATTTTTCTTACGACCCGTATAATCTCATCATCATCTAGTTTTCCTAGCATTGTCATAACTACACCAGCAGCTTGAGGCTTTGCTTTTCCAAGCTTCCAGTCTTGGTATGTTCTCATAGATATACCTAATGATTTTGACATATCTTTTAAAGATATTTTTTTACCATTATTTTGTGATTCTAATGAGTTATGAAGGATATTAAAGAGGTCGTCTATTTTCATTGGGAAATTATACGGTAAAACTACTTAAATATACATTTTATATAAGATTAAATACATTTAAAACTATATTATATGAATATTATAGTATATATAATACGGAAAACCGTATGTTTTTCTTATTGTTATAGCTTCTGATTTTATGGTTTTTTAATCTATAACTAAATTTAGTTATAGATTTATATCGATTTTTTTTGGGAGGGGATTAGTTTTGAAGTTCGATTCTAATTATAGGGATAAGTTCCATCTTTATCTGTTTTAGAGTTTTTTCAAAAGCTGAAAAGTTTTTACCATCTGGATCCTCATATCCAATATGAATCACCTTTGTATCTTTTGGGAAGATAGGGCAATGCTCACTAGCATTATCACAAACAGTTATCACTAAATCGAAATGGTTATCTATCACCTTATCTAAAGTTTTAGAGTGGTATTCATCTCTCCAAGAGCCATCATTTTGTAAAACTTTTTTAGCGTTTGGATTCACCTTTCCACTAGCTTTTACACCTGAACTTAAAGCTTCTACACCATCTATATATCTATTTATTACAGCTTCAGCGATTATAGAACGGCAACTGTTTCCAGTACATAGTACCAACACTTTTTTTGACAAAATATCTCCTTTAATCTATTTTATATCTTTAGTATCTGGGAAAAGATACCCCTCTTCAACCATTATATCAACAGCTTTTTTAAATACAGGTACAGCAGTTTGTGAAGCAAATTGACTTTTTTTAGGTTGAACAACTACTACACCCATAGTATATTTAGATTTTTTATCATCTACAAACCCTATAAAGCTTGTGTTGTATTTTCTTATATATTTACCCTTTTCAACTATGTGTGCTGTTCCTGTTTTACCACCGATAGTTAAACCTTTTGTGATGGTTTTCTTACCAGTTCCCTCATTTACTGTTTTTATCAATATTTTTCTCATCCTATGAGCAGTGGAACTTTTTATAACTTGAACCTCCTCCTCTCTAGGTAGAGGTATCTCACGGTTATATTCATCTATAAAGAAATCTACAAGTTTTGGTCTTAGTAATCTTCCATTGTTTGAAAACACATCATAAGCACGGATTAGTTGAAGTAGGTTTGCTCTCATACCGTAACCATAAGAACAGGTTGCTTTGTATATCTCATTGTTTAATCTTCTGATTTGTGGGATTGAACCAACTTTTTCGTAGATGAGGTCATCTGTTGATTGTTGAGCAAACCCAAAACTTTTTAACCCCTCATGAAACTCTACACCTGAGAGTTTTTGAGCTAGTTGAGCCATACCAACATTTGATGAGTGTACGATAACATTTTCAGCACTAAGCCAGTCAAATCTATGTTCATCTGTGATGATTTTTTTACCGATTCTATATCGTCCATTATGACCATTTACTAGATCGTAAGGGTTAACAAGACCTTTATCTAAAAGTAATGAAAATGTTATAGCTTTTATAACACTCCCTGGTTCAAAACTATACTCAATCATCCCACTATTTAGAGATGGATAATCTTTTATTCTAATCTTTTTAGGGAGGTATCTGTTTGAACTAGCAAGTGTTAAGATTCTACCAGTTTTAGATTCCATGATAGCCATCATAATCTGTTTAGCTCTCACCTCTTTTTTCATCTTATCGAGCATCCTCTCGATTTTTATCTGAAGTGAGATAGGTATAGTTAGTTTTATATCTAAGCCATCTATCTTTGGTTTTGTGAAACTTTTTTTATTTAAGATAATATAACTATTTACATCTCTAAAACCTCTACTTGAGCCATTCTGCTTTGCTTGTAGCTCTATATCAAACCTCTTTTCTAACCCTTTTACCCCTTTTACATGAGTATATCCATCATCCTCAATCTTATGTGGATAACCTATGATAGGGGTTAGTAGATCTCCATAAGGGTATTCTCTTGTTTCACCACTCTCTAAAACACTTAAACCATGAACACTTTTTATACCTGTCTTAGAGTTTTTTATAGCTTTAAAAACTTTATATCTTCTAAGTAATGAAGCTAATCTTTTTAGATATTGAGCTTGTATTTGTGGGATACTATAACTAAGAACTGTAACACCCCTTTTTTTATCAAGTTTTTTGCGAATCTCTTTTGTATCTATACCTGAGTAGATACTAAAGAGTTCAACAAAAAGATCTTTTTTATCTGGATCTATATATCTGGTGTTTACAATAGCTTTGTAGAGTTTTTTACTAGTAGCAAGATGGAATCCATCAGCACTTATGATACTTCCTCTTTGTGCTTTTGAACTCTCTTTAGCATATACTGATGGGAGGTGTCTTGGTTTCACACTTGTAAATAGCATAACAGTTAAAAAAACTAAAAAACCTACAACTATAAGGGCAAAAAGAAAACCGATCTTTTTAATTTTACTGTTTTGTTCAACATTTTTTAGATCAACTTTAATCTTTTTATCCATATATTTTCCAGTAGTTTATAACTTAAGTATATTAGTGGTTTTGTTTTATGTAGGGTTTGTTAGTAGAGATTATAATTGAGTTCTACCTAACTCTTTATAAGCATTTAATGCTTTATTTCTAATCTCAAGCATAAGTTTCATACTTGTCTCAGCTTTACCAATAGCAAGTGCTGCTTGATGTAGATCTTTCACTTGACCAGTTGCCATATCAGCGATAGCAGTTTCACTATCAACTTGAAGTTCATTAACCTCATTTAGTGCTGATTTTAACTGATCGGCAAAAGCTTCCCCTCCACCAGTAGTAATATTGCTTTTTTGTTTTAGTATATCTGCTGTGGAACCACCACTTAGACTACTAATTTTTCCAAATTCACTCATTTTGTGTTACCTTAGTTTATTGCAATAGTGATATTGCTGAATTAGCCATATTTTTAGAACTCTCAAAAGCAGCTACATTTGCTTGATAAGATCTTGTCGCTTCTACTAAATCGGCCATTTCTATCACAGGATTAATATTTGGGTAGGCAACATAGCCATTTGCGTCAGCATCTGGGTGATTTGGTTCAAATTTCATCTTTGGTTCACTATCGTCTCTTGAGATTTTATCTACAACAACACTCATAATAGCAGGATTCACTTTCTCACCAAATTGCCCCTCACTTAATGGATCTTCATATTTGGCACTATCTGTTGTATCGTTTACAGCTTTGTTGAAGTATTGGTTAAAATCAACCGCTCTAAATACAACCTCTTTTCTTCTATATGGTCCACCCTCTTCAGTTCTTGTTGTTTGAGCATTAGCAATGTTTGATGATATAGTATTTACACGAACTCTTTGAGCTGATAGCCCATAACCACTAATATCAAAACTGCTTAAAAAATTACTCATCATCTATCCTATTGAGTTTTTTGTGAGGCATCTATAACACTCATAAAAATCATTTTATCTTTTTTATTGGCTTGAACTAGAGCATTAAACATAATTGAGTTTTTACTCATCTCAGTTGTCTCTACATCTATATCAACACTATTACCATCATTTCGAGCCATATGCCCATCTCTATAAAATCTAGTTGGCATCTTACTAG
>CAYLNF010000013.1:0-6554 GCA_964385165.1 uncultured Sulfurimonas sp. | reverse complement strand
CCATCATTTCGAGCCATATGCCCATCTCTATAAAATCTAGTTGGCATCTTACTAGACTTATCGTCACTAAGTGGAATATGTTTAGAATCTGTTTGTGCTAATTGAAGTTTATCTTTTTTATCTTCAAAAATTTCAGCTTTTTTCTCAGCTAACGCATCCTCAAATCTAACATCTCTTGGTCTATAAAAAGGGGTGTCAGCATTTGCTATGTTTGATGAGATCATATCTTGTCTCATAGCTCTATAATCGAGAGCATCAGCAACTAAGCTGTGTGCGCGTGATATCTCTATACTCATCCAAACCCCTTTATTTAGATATATATCTTTATTATAAGCAATTTTTGTTCCAAAAACTACAATAGATTTACAACATACTTAACATAAATAATGTTATCATAATATAATTAATTTATCTAGGAAAATAGAGATGAAAAATAATAAAAGAGATGGTTTTACACTTATGGAACTGATATTTGTGATAGTGATAATAGGTATATTGTCAGTTGTTGTTACAAAAAAATATGGTGGAATCATAAATGAAGCAAAATATTCACAAGCAAAAGCTACTATCTCATCTGTTCGTAGTGCTATTGTTATGAATAAAAGAGGAAATGTTTTAAAAGGTAACCCTAGTTATCCAGCTATCTTAGATGATGCTTCATATAATAGTGAGGGGGAGGAGCTATTTGATGGAAACGCAACTATCAAGATGTTACAGTACCCAATATATTCAAAAAATAAAGCTGGAAAATGGATGAAGATAGGGGCTAATTCATATAACTATATAGTTTCTAATTCAAAAACTGTTCAGTTTGATTATAACACCACTACTGGGAAGTTTGATTGTGATCATACTGATGTAGATTGTAAAAAGTTAGCAGAGTAGTTTGATTTACTATAAAATAGCTCTGTTATCATCACCTCTTGAACCATTTACATATAGCTCTTTAGATGAGATAGAGGAGGGTAGTTTAGTTCATATACCTTTGAATAAAAAAGAGAAAAAGGGTGTGGTTATCTCTAAAACTACAAAACCTGAGTTTAATACACTTGAGATTTTAGAGGTAACATCTTTTAGATATTCACAAAATCAGATGAGGTTGGCTAAATTTATCTCTACATATTATGTTTGCTCTTTAGGTGATGCTTTTGGTTTGATGGTAGCTTATGAATCTGATAATATTTTAGAAAATTTAGATGAAAAAACAAAAGAGTTAAAACCAAAGATAGATCTATCTACAAAACAAAAAAAAGCTTTTGAGTTTTTACAAAATCATAATGTTTCACTACTTTTTGGAGATACAGGAAGTGGTAAAACTGAGATATATATGAGATATTTTGAGCTTATGATTAACTCAAACAAAAGATCAATATTTTTGATGCCAGAGATCTCCTTAACACCTCAAATGGGTGATAGACTTGAGAGATACTTTGGTGATGAGGTTGTTATGTGGCACTCAAAACTTACACCTTTACAAAAAAGAAAAGCACTCGCTAGAATCTACAACGGTGAGGCAAAAATCATAGCTGGACCCCGTTCTTGTCTCTTTTTACCCATAAAAAACCTAGGTTTAATCATAGTAGATGAGGAGCATGATGATAGTTATAAATCTGCATCAAGACCACGATATAATGCTAGAGATATAGCTATATATATGGGTAAACTTTATGAGATTCCAGTTGTTTTAGGGAGTGCTACACCATCACTTAACTCCTATGTAAAGTTTCCACACACAAGATTAAAAGGTACACATTTTAGTTCATCTAAAAAGTTTATATATGAAAAATCTGCTGAAACATTATCACCATTAGTTATAGATAGTTTAAAAGAGACATTGGAATCAAAAGAGCAATCGATAGTTTTTTTACCAACAAGAGCAAATTTTAAATACCTTATGTGTCAAGATTGTGGTGATACGATAGAGTGTGTTTTTTGTAGTGTTGGTATGAGTGTGCATCAACAATCACACTCTTTAAAGTGTCACTACTGTAACTATACACAGGCGATTCCACAGATCTGTTCTAAGTGTGGAAGTAGAAATTTGACAAGTGCTAGGTTAGGGACTGCTGAGGCTGTTAAGGATATAAAAGAGGAGTTAGTTGATGCTAATGTTGAGCAGTTTGATAGAGATGTGATAACAACATCCTCAAAACTAAAAAAAGCATTAAATAGATTCAACAGTGGGGAGACAGATATACTCGTAGGTACTCAGATGATAAGTAAAGGTCACGATTACCATGGTGTGACATTGGCAGTTGTGTTAGGGTTAGATAATATGTTAAATATTAGCGATTATAGAGCAAGAGAAAAAGCACTTTCATCTTTGATTCAAATCTCAGGTAGAAGTGGTAGAGCTAAAGATGCTAAAGTTTTAGTTCAAACATTTAATGAGGAGTTTTTCTCAACATATATAGAAAATTATGATAAATTTTTAGATGATGAGCAAGAGTATAGAAAAGAGCTATATCCTCCTTTTAAAAAACTTTGTAGAATCTTGTTTTCACATAAAAATGGAACTAAAGCACAAGAGCAGATGGGAAAAATGTATGATAAACTTATTTTAGAAAAAGATATAAATATAGTTGGATTTGGAAAATGTGCGATAGTAAAAGTGGCAAATAAGTATAGGTTTGAGATACTTTTAAGAGCTGATAAAAGTACAGACCTCATAAAAGCTATCTATCGATCTAGAGTTGATTTAGCAGAGATAGATATGGATCCTATTGAGTTTGGATAATATTTTCAAAAAACCAGTAAAAACCAACCATTAAACCAGGGGTTTTTTGAAATTTGTTGTTAAACATAAACTCTTTAGCATCATCTACATCTATATAAACAACCTCAATATTTTCCTCCTCTAAACCACCACCATCATTGATCTTCATACTATCATCACACTCAGCATAGTACATAGTTTGTTTAGAGCCTGAGATTCCTACACTTGTGTAGTATGTGTGTATCTCTTTGATATTTTTTACATCAACATCATATCCACACTCCTCAAATATCTCCTCTTTAGCTATTTGAACATTTGTTGTATCTTTATCTACAATTCCAGCACATAGTTCATAGGTGTAACCATTAGTTTTGTTTTTGTTCATAACTGGTGGGCGAAATTGTTTAACTGTTATGAGAGCATTTTTATCTTTATGAAACAGTACAATAGATACACTATCGTGGCTTATAACAGCCTCCCAAGTTTTTTTTTGCTCATTTAGTGTGTAGTTGATTAAAACTGGTTTTACAAACTTAGGGTTTGTTAACTCTCCAACAGAATCTATCTTTACCATTATTTTTCTACCTTTTGAAAAGTTTGTGAATCTACATAACAACAGTTTTCTTTATAATTATTTTTTTTATAAGTTGTTTTGTTATTTAGATGAAAGTTAACACTTTCGTCATAACTCTTTTTTAGGGTAAGAAAAGCTTTTCTTTTCTTACCTTTAAGTTTTTTTGTAGTTACTTGAACAACTTTTAGTGGGTTAATAGCACGCCCTCTTTTTCTAAGTTCAAAGTGTAAATGTGGACCAGTTGAACGACCAGTTGTACCAACATAACCTATAATTTGTCCTTTTTTTACATGAACACCTCTATGAATCCCCTTACGAAAACCTTTCATATGAGCATATCTAGTCTCATATCCATCTGCGTGGCGAATTTTTATGAGGTTACCATAGCTTCCAGCTCTAGCAGCATAGATGATTTTACCACTACCAGCTGCTATAATAGGTGTACCTCTTCTAGCAGCATAATCGATTCCTAGATGTGCTTTCCATTTTTTTAAAACAGGATGGAATCTTCTTTTAGAGAAATATGATGAGATTCTTCTGTATTTTACAGGTGTTGCTAGTAAAAAACCCTCAACTTCACACCCTTTTTCATCATAATATCTACCATCATCATTTAGATATATAAAATGTTTTTTACCTCTCATCTCAATCATAGCAACTTTAAGAGTAGGCATAGAAAAAGGTTTACCTAAGCGGTATTTTTGATTATAAATCATAACAAGTTTATCACCAACTCTAAGATCTCTTTTAAAATTTAGTGAATTTCTAAAACTAGCTGTAAAGATTTGAGCTAGTTTTTTTGAGCCTGTTTGTTTCATAATGTCATAGTTTGGTGAGCGAGTTATCTCTAAACTAAAACCCTCAGTTTTTGTAGTGCTGATGATAGGAATCGCTTCAAATTTATACTCACCTTTATCTTTATATATGTGAATTTGTAACTCATCATTTAGTGGTAATAAAATCTGCTCAATTTTACCATCATCATCTCTTAAAATTTGGTAGTTTACACCAGTTCTCATCTCTTCAGTTAACCTTTGGTCATCTTTTTCAAGGTCATAGTATAGTTTTTTAGTTGGAAGTTTAATTCTCTCTAAAAACACCAAGTATGTTTCACCATTTAACCAACGGTAATTTTTAACTTCAGCACCAAATAGTGATGTAACAAATAAAAAAAGTATGAAAAATCGTATCAAGTTTTAATCCTAAAAAAAATAATTGTGGAACTTTAGCTAAAAATGGCTTAGTTAAGATATAATCGCAAAATATTAATATAAAGTAGATAGATGAAATTTATAATCTTATGTATGATGTTTATATCAACCTTGATAGGATCACCCATAAAGTCACCAGTTGTTAGTGTAGATATTGATAAAAATATTGTAACTATAAATGTAGATAAAATTGATGTTGGTATGAGTGGATTTATTTTTCATCCACTATCAGATGAGCATGGTATGATTCTTAAAAATGTTGTAGTTAAGAGTTTTGATAAAGATAAACATATAGTAACTCTAAAGATGAGTGAGTATGATCTTTTAAAACATAAAGCACTACCTATGGGAAAATGGGAAGTTAAAGCTGGTGATAGTGTTGTTTTAGCATTTGGCTATTCAAGAGCTATCTTAGTAGCACCAACTGAAGAGATTTACCATAGAATTACAACAGCAACAACTGCTCTTGAGTGGATTCATCCAGATATGTTTGCGACTATTTTATCTTTAAATGGTCACCCAACACCATTAAAAAAAGATTTTGAAGATATAAGTTTAAGTAGATCTATCGGTATTTTATTTTTTTACATAGATAAAAAAGTCTATACATTAGATGCTAGAAGTTTCAAAATTTTAAATATATCAGATGCTCCGTTGGTACAAAACTCAGAAGATGTTGTTTTACCTTTTTATACAAGAGTTGAAGAGATAGATGCCTCGTGGTGGGGTGAGGGTAGTGATGAGCTAGAATCTTATGAACCACACTATTATAGTTTACTAGTAGATTCTAACAAAAAAAATAAAAAGTTATATGAGATAATTAAAAATGGTGATGAAAAACTTCACTATTTACTAAAAGAGTTTGAGTTAAAGGATTAGAATATGATAGATATTAAACATATAAAACATTTTACTTCAATAGTGGGTGAAGAGAATATTTATAGTGATAAAGCACACTTGATAGCTTACTCTTATGATGCTACTAGAGAGCATTTTGAGCCTGATGCTGTTTTGTTTCCAAAAAATGAAGATGATATTTCAGAGATTTTGAAATATTGTAATCAACATAGAATCGTGATAGTTCCTCGTGGTGCTGGGAGTGGTTTTACTGGTGGAGCATTACCTAGTAGTGGTGGTGTTGTTCTTGCTATGGAAAAACATATGAATAAAATCTTAGAGATAGATATCAAGAATATGGTAGCTGTTGTTCAACCAGGGGTTATAAATATGGACTTACAAAGAGCAGTGGAGGAGGTTGGTTTATTTTACCCACCAGATCCTGCTTCTCAAGAGTATTCAACTTTAGGTGGAAATGTTAGTGAAAATGCTGGTGGTATGAGAGCTGCGAAGTACGGAATCACTAAAGATTATGTGATGGCAACAAGAGCAGTTTTACCAAATGGTGATGTTATAAAAGCTGGTAAAAAAACAATTAAAGATGTTGCTGGTTATAACATAAGTGGTATTTTAGTAGCTTCAGAGGGGACTTTGGCTGTTTTAAGTGAGATAACTCTTAGACTTATCCCAAAACCAAAGTTAACTAAAACAGCGATGGGAATCTTCCCAACTGTTCACGATGCGATGGAAGCAGTTTATAAAACAATGGCAAGTGGAATCACACCTGTTGCTATGGAGTTTTTAGATAACTTAACGATTCGTGCTGTTGAGAAAACTTTTAACAAAGGTTTACCTGTTGATGCTGGTGCTTTGCTTGTTACTGATGTTGATGGAAACTTAGAAGATGATTTAAACTACCAACTATCTCAAATAGAGAAAGTTTTTAAAGAGAATGGTTGTAGTGAGTTTAAAATTGCAAAAGATGAAAAAGAGGCTAGTGATATCTGGTTCGCTCGTCGTAATGCTTCTCCAGCACTAAGTGTTTATGGAAGTAAAAAACTAAATGAAGATGTAACAGTTCCAAGAGCTGTACTTCCTCAACTACTAGAAAAGTTTTATGCCATAGCTGACAAATACCAAATAAACATACCATGTTTTGGGCATACTGGAGATGGTAATGTTCATACAAATGTTATGGTAGATGGAAAAGACCCTG
>CAYLNF010000012.1:0-23368 GCA_964385165.1 uncultured Sulfurimonas sp. | reverse complement strand
GAAATGTAAGTCGCTGCCTAGTTGATCAGTTCTTTTTATTTAATCCCTTTTTTATTTAATCAACTTAATTTGTATCCTTTTTAACTTTTTCTTATTTTAGCAACTCTTTATCTAATAGTGATTTTTTATTCTTATTGTTTTTCACTTATACTCTCATATTGTTTATAATATGCTATCATTTTATATAATTGTTTAGGAAAATAACAGATGAAAAATTATATAAAACGACAGATACAAGAATCTTATGAAACAAAACAGTTACTATTTAATAATGATAAGCTTATTGAAAATATAAATTATTTAGCTCAACTCTCTGTTGAGTTATATAAAAATGGTAATAAAATTATTTTAGCTGGAAATGGTGGTAGTGCTTCTGATTCTCAACACATTGCTGCTGAATTGGTTGGGCGTTATGGTTTTGATAGACCATCACTTCCAGCATTGTCCCTTACAACAGATACTTCTAATCTGACAGCGATTGGTAATGATTATGGTTTTGATAAAATATTTTCTAGACAAATTTATAGTATGGGACAATCTGGAGATATATTTATTGCTATATCAACATCTGGAAATTCTAAAAATTTAATAGATGCTATGGAAGTAGCAAAATCTAAAAAAATATTTTGTGTTGCTTTAGTTGGTAAAGATGGTGGAAAGATGGCTAAAATTTCAGATTTATCTATAATAGCACCATCAGATTCAACTCCCCGTATTCAAGAATCGCATATACTTATTGGTCATATTTTATGTGATATTATAGAAAAAGAGATATTTAGTGATGGTGTTTCATAGTTTATGAAAAAAGCTCTTTTTTTAGATCGTGATGGTGTTATAAATATAGAAAAAAACTATCTATATAAAATTTCAGATTTTGAATTTATAGATGGTATTTTTGATCTATGTAACTATTATCAAAAACTTGGCTATATAATAATTGTTATAACAAATCAATCTGGTATAGCTAGAGGTTATTATGATATAAATGATTTTAATATATTAAGTTCTTGGATGATTAAACAATTTGCCCAAAATGGGATTAAGATCTCAAAGGTTTATTTTTGTCCTCATCATCCAGATATATCAGGTGAATGTGATTGTAGAAAACCAAAGGCTGGTATGATTTTAGAAGCACAAAAAGAGTTTGATATAGATCTTAAAAATTCAGTTTTAGTTGGTGATTCACAAAGAGATATAGAAGCTGGTATATTGGCTGGTATAGAAAAAAACTACCTATTTAATAGTTTAGAAAATATATATGAATCAAATGCTACAAAAATTGTTTCAAAACTACAAATGTGTAGTTTAACCGGAAAAAATATAATGGAAAAATAATGTTAATACTAAATAGTGGTGGAACTTTTAATAAAAGATATAATAAGATAACTGGTGAACTAGATGTACCTTTTGATAATTTAGCGATAGAGGCTATACTTAAAAATTACAACGACAGCTATGATATAGCAGGTGTTGTTTATAAAGATAGCTTAGAGATTGATATCAATGATAGAAAAATGTTAACAAATATAATTTTAGAATCTAAAGATGATACTTTTATAGTTATTCACGGTACAGATACGATAGATGAAACAGCTGAATTTTTTGATGCGATACTAGAAGATAGAAAAATTATTTTAGTTGGTTCCATGAATCCTTTTGAGATAGATAAGGTCGAAGCTAGTTTTAATCTAGGTATTGCGATAGGTTTTGCTAACTCAGATAGTAAAAATGGTGTATATATCTGTATGAGTGGTTATGTTAAACTGTGGAATCAGCTTAGAAAAAATAGATCAATAGGGAAGTTTGAAATTGTCGAATAAGATAACTTGTACACATTGCCATTTAGAGTTTCATCAAGATGTTATGATAAAAGATGGTGAACATTATTTTTGTTGTAATGGTTGTCAAGGTGTTTATCATCTTTTAAGTGATGAGGGTCTTGATAGTTTTTATGATAAGTTAGGTAGCAACACTTTAACTGCTCCAACTGGGCAATATGAAGATTCTAGTAATTTTAATTCACCAGCTTTTTATGATAAATTTGTAACAGTTGATGAAGATGGTTTTAGTCATGTATCTTTGATTATAGAGGGAATCCACTGTTCAGCTTGTGTTTGGTTAAATGAAAAAGCTTTACATAAGATGGATGGAATCATTGAAGCTAGTATTAATTTTACAAACAATAAAGCAGTTATAACTTGGGCAGATAGTGTTGTTAAATTATCTCAGATTATAGATATGATTCGTGCTATTGGTTATAATGCTTTTCCTTATGATGCTTCTATTCAAGAAACACATGCTAATAAGGAGAGAAAAGATTATTATCTAAGGATGTCGGTAGCTATTTTTGCTACTATGAATGTTATGTGGATAGCTGTTGCTCAGTATGCTGGATATTTCACTGGTATGACACAAGATATGAAAACAATCTTAAATATAGCGGAGGGGACATTAGCTACACCTGTACTATTTTATAGTGGTTGGATATTTTTTAGGGGTGCTTACTACGGTATAAAAACAAAAGTTATAAATATGGATATTTTAGTAGCAACTGGTGCTTCTTTAACATATTTGTATTCTATATATATTACATTAATTGAGGATGGAGAAGCTTATTTCGATTCTGTTACAATGATAATAACATTTGTTTTAGTTGGTAAATTTTTAGAGGTACTTAGTAAAAAAAGTGCTGCTGATGCTCTTGATCTTATTGGTAAAAATATCCCATCCGAGGTAAATGTAGTTAAAGATGAAAAGATAGTATCTTGTAAATTAGCAGATGTAAATGTTGGTGATATTATTGTTATCTCTAGTGGTGAAAAAGTTTTATTTGATGGTGAAATAACAACTGGTAATGGAACATTTGATGAATCTAGTTTAACTGGAGAGAGTGAACCTATATATAGAACTATTGGTGATAGTGTTGTTAGTGGAACTTTATCGATAGATGCTGATATACATTATAAAGCAAATAAAGATTTTGAACACTCTACATTATCAAATTTAGTTTCATTACTAGAAACAGCAATAATTAAAAAACCTAAAATAGAGCAGATGGCAAATAAACTCTCAGAATATTTTTCATCAACTATTTTAGCATTATCTTTTATAACATTTTTAGCTTGGTATCTTTTTGGTAATAGTTTTGAGGTCTCTTTAATGGTTGGTATCTCTGTTATTGTTATCGCTTGTCCATGTGCTTTAGCTCTTGCTACACCAGTTGCTACTTTAGTTGGTTTGAGTCTTGGAGCAAAAAGGGGTATCCTTTTTAAAGAGGCGGCTCAGTTAGAGATTATGGCAAAAGTAGATACTTTAGTATTAGATAAAACTGGTACTATTACTGTTGGAAAGCCTGAAGTCGTAAATGAGACTATTCTTCACAGTTTTGATAAAAATATTTTATACTCATTAGTAAAATCATCTAACCACCCCGTTGCTAGAGGTGTTGTTGAATTTCTAAAACTTGATGAAAGTATTGATGAATATATCTTAGATGAGTATAATCAGATTCCAGCATCTGGAATCTCAGCAATATATAATGGTTCTAAAGTTTTAGGTGGAAATAAAAAATTGATTTTAGATAATGGCTTGAGTATAGATTATGAAAGTGATAATACACTTTTTTATTTCAGTATAGATAATAGTGTTGTAGCTATTTATGAGCTTCGTGATAATATTAAAAAGAATGCTAAAAAGTTAGTTGATAATTTATCTAAAAGAGGTGTTTGTGTTGTCATATTAACTGGTGATAATGATAAAACAGCACAGAGGGTAGCTAAAGAGGTTGGTATAGATCAGTTTATGAGTGAACAAACACCAGAAGATAAATCAAACTATATAGAGAGATTACATTCTGAGGATAAAACTGTTGTTATGGTTGGTGATGGGATAAATGATATTTTAGCATTAGCACAGGCAGATATTGGGATAGTTATGGGTAGTGGAAGTGATATAGCTGTTGATGTTAGTGATGTTATTTTACTAGATGATTCTTTAACATCATTAGAGGATGCTTTTAAAATCTCTCGCACAACTTTTGGGCTTATAAAACAAAATCTAGGTATCTCATTGGTTTATAATGCTATAACGATACCTCTTGCTATGGCTGGATTTATTATACCTTTGGTTGCTGCTATCTCTATGAGTGTTAGCTCACTGTTGGTTGTTGGTAACTCTATGAGAATTAGATATAAATGGGATAAAAACTAGGAGAGATATTGTGGATAATTGGGTTATAGGTATGATGTTAAGTGCTTCTATATTTTTAGGAGCTGTTGCTTTAGTTGCTTTTCTTTGGGCTATTAAAAATGGTCAGTTTGATGATCAAGAGAAGTTTCTAAATGGTGCTAAGTTTGATGGTGTAGATGAGTTAAATGATGCTGTAAATCAAGAGAAAAAAAGGGAAGAGTTAAAGAAAAATTATAAACCTGAATAGTTTAACAGGTACTGAATTGCCAAATGGCAATTCAGAGGTTATTATTTACCTACAGTTTGAGAAAATGCGTCTAAATCAGCATCAGAATATTTATTCACTTGACCTTTCATAATACCTTTCATTGGTCCACCATAACTACCATCTTTATAACCTTTAAGAGCAGTAGCGATATCAGCGTGACTCATATCAGAAACAACTTTAGATTTACCAAGAGCATGTTTACTAAAATCAGCACCGTGACACCCTTTACAAGCACCAGCATTTACTGCTGCCATAGAAGTTGTAGCCATTGCTAAAGTAGCAATTGAAGCGATTACAATTTTTTTCATATTATTTTCCTTAGATAAAATTTCATAATGATTATAGTAGCTTGATTCTTAAATACCTATTAATGAATTAAAAGGTATCATTTTATTAAATTTATTTATTAAAAAGTGGGACTATGAGATACATTAATGAAGAGTTAACAGATAAAACTATTTTAATTACAGGTGGAGCAGGTTTTATTGGCTCAAATTTAGCTTTTTATTTTCAAGAAAATCATCCAGATTCTAAAGTTGTAGTGGTTGATTGTTTTAGAAGTGGTGAAACTTTGTCAAATGGTAATTTAAAAAGTTTTGGTCATTTTAAAAATCTTATCGGCTTTCGTGGTGAAATTATTAGTGGAGATATTAATGATAAAGATTTACTTTTAAATTTGAAACAAAATTATAAATTTGATTATATTTTTCATGAGGCTGCTATATCTGATACAACAGCACAAGAACAAGATTTAATGATTAAAACAAATGTAAATGCTTATAAAGATCTACTTGATTTGGCTGTGGCTCATGGAGCAAATATGATATATGCTTCATCAGCAGCAACTTATGGTGATGCTAAATCTCCACAAAAAGTTGGTAGAGAATCTCCTCAAAATGTTTACGGTTTTTCTAAATTAAGTATGGATAATTTAAGTCGTGAATATATGAAAAAAGAAGATATTTCGATAGTTGGTCTTAGATACTTTAATGTTTATGGTAAAAACGAATTTTTTAAAAACTCAACAGCTTCTATGGTTTTACAATTTGGTCATCAACTATTGGCTGGTAAAAATCCAAAACTTTTTGAGAATAGTGATAAGATTTTAAGAGATTTTATATATATAGAAGATATTATTCAAGCAAATATAAAAGCTATGAATCCAAAAGAGAGTGGTATATATAATGTTGGAACAGGTAAAGCTAGAAGTTTTCAAGATATAGTAGATATTTTACAAAAAGAGTTAGGTACAACTTTTAAATGTGAATATATCCCAAACCCTTTTATAGGTTCATATCAGTTTCATACAGAAGCAGATATAAAAACAACTCGAGAATCTTTAGGGTATGAACCAGATTTTGAGATGGAAGATGCGATAAAAGATTATGTATCTGAGATAAAAAGAGTTTACGAAGAAGAAGTGAAATAGATGAAGCAATTTAAAGATTCAACACCAAATATCTTAGTGATAGGTGATTTGATGATAGATCATTATCTTTGGGGTAGTTGTGATAGAATATCACCAGAAGCACCTGTTCAAGTTGTAGATATAGCAAAAGAGACAACTGTTTTAGGTGGTGCTGGTAATGTTATAAACAATCTAAAAACATTAGGTGCTAAGGTTAGTGTAAGTAGTGTTATTGGTGCTGATGATAACGGTTGTGAACTTTTAGAGATGCTTAAAAAGATAGATATAGATAGTAAAAATATCATCATCCAAGATGATAGAAAAACATCTAAAAAAAGTCGTGTTATAGCAGTCTCTCAACAGATTCTAAGATATGATAATGAGACTAAAGATGATATTAACTCAAAATCTATAGATTCTATTTTAGAATCTTTAAATGATGATATTATAAACTATGATATTGTTATATTATCTGATTATGGAAAAGGTGTCTTAACAGATAGATTTTCACAAGAGATTATAAAACTAGCAAACTCTAAAGGTATCAAAGTTTTAGTTGATCCTAAAGGTAGTGATTTTACAAAATATAAAGGTGCTTACCTTTTAACACCAAATAAAAAAGAGGCTATCTTAGCTACAAATATAGATATAGTTGATGATAACTCTTTAGAGAAAGTTTTAGTTAAACTAAAAACAGATTGTGATTTAGGTATATCTCTTGTTACATTATCTGAAGATGGAATCGCTACTTTTGATGAAAAACTTAAAAAATTCCCAACAGTAGCAAAAGAGGTTTTTGATGTAACAGGTGCTGGAGATACTGTTATAGCTTCTATCGCTTTTGCTTTGAGTATGGGTAAAACTATCGAAGAGGTGGCATCTTTTGCTAATTTAGCTGCTGGTGTGGTTGTTGGTAAGATAGGTTCTGCTACTGTAAGTATAGATGAGATAGAGGAGTATGAGGCATCATTACATAAAAGTTGTTCAGATTCACATATAAAATCTTTTGATGAGATTCAAACAATAGTTCAAAGATATAAAGATAATGGTAAACGGGTTGTTTTTACAAATGGATGTTTTGATATACTTCATGTTGGACATGTAAAATATCTACAAATAGCTAAAAGCTTTGGTGATATTTTGGTTGTTGGTTTAAACTCTGATGAATCTGTATCAAGACTTAAAGGACCAACTAGACCTGTAAATATAGCTGAAGATAGAGCCTATCTCTTAGCAGCACTAGAAGCAGTTGATTTTGTAGTACCTTTTAGTGAGGATACTCCATATAACCTTATAAAGATGTTATCACCAGATATACTTGTAAAAGGTGGTGATTATAAAGGTAAAGAGGTTGTTGGTACTGAGTTTTCTAAAGAGTTAAAACTGGTTGATTTTGTAGATGGTAAAAGTACAACAAAAACAATAGAAAAAATACAAGGAGATATATGTTGAAAAAGTTAAGTTTAATCGTTGTAAGTGCTGTGTCAGCATTTGCTATGCATAACGCAGAGATAAATATAAATGATAAAGATTTAGAGATTGGTGCTAAGTTTGATTTAGGTCAGTTTAGCAATACAGTAGCACCAGATACAACCTATTTAGGTATGACATATTTAAGTGGAAGTGAAGATAACTCAAATTCAAATATAGATGGTTATGTAGAAGCAAATTTTTTAATGAAGCAAGAGATAGATAACACAGGTTTATTATTTGGGATAGGTTTAAAAGCAAACTATACACAAGTAAATGGAAATAAATTTATTACAGTACCATTAGGTTTAGAACTTGGCTACTCTTTCCTAACAAGATTACCTGTAACTATTGGTACTGAGTTTTATTATGCTCCAGAATCTTTAGCATTTGCTAAAGCTGAAAACTTTTTAGAGTACCGTTTTACAGCTACACTTGAAGTTATAGATAAAGGTTCTCTTGTTGTAGGGTATAGAACTATTGATACAAACATTGAAAATAGATTTGGTTCACAAACCTATAATCAGTCTGCTTATTTTGGTTTTAAATTTTCTTTTTAAAAATTTGTGATGTAAATATATATAGGTGATGAGCTGATAGTTAATATCTCATCATCTATAACTTCACCATCTCTATTAAACACTTCGAAATAATCTTCCATTTTAAGTGTAGTCTCTTTTGTTGACCAGTGAATTTGTAATAGTTTATTATCTACTAAACATTGTAGTATATAGTAATCTCTTTTTATATCTAATCTTAAAAATTGAGCATTTTGTAAACTCTCTATCATAAACTTATAAGTTTGAAAAGCTGTGTAGTATTTTATACCATCTCTATTATCGATAAGCCCATACCCCGGAGCTATTAGTTGATGCCAAGATACAGAATCTACTTGTTGTGAAGCGAAAGCGAGAAGATGATAACGGAGCATAAAGTCAGCATAGGTTTGTTCATCTACACACTCCAGTTCACTTGTTGGAGCGTAAGGAGCTGTGTTTTTTAATGGCCAGTTTGTTTCAGTTATATGTAAAATTTGTTTACTCTTTGGACTTAACCAAACCATAGTGCTAAGAAGTGCTATCTTATCTGATAAACTAAAGCCCATTTGTAAATTTTCAGGAGCTCCTCTTCTATCTACATATAAAAGAGCAGAAACACCATCATATTTGTACTTAAAAAAGTTAAAAAGTGTATGTGCTGTGAAATGGTACTCAAAATCTATAACACCACTACCTATGAGTGTTATCTCATAATACTTTTCCATTTTTAGATCATAAGCAACTTTATAAAAGTGGCTATATTCATCTACACTAGCAAACCCCCATTTAGCTCTGTTTATAGTTGACCCAATCTCATATATATCTATAAGTCCATCAAGTGTAGAAAAAATATTATCAAGGTTCTTTTTTAGTAGTTTTAGATTAGTTACATTTTCTCTATCTTGTAAAATCTTTAATGTAACTTTTTTATCTCCTATCTTTTTTATAAACTCTTTTAGTTGATCTAAGGAATCTAATTCCCAAAGCTTCACTCTAAGTAAAACTCTTTTTATTTTTAAGCTATTTACAATATCTAAGGTTAGTTGAGGTTCTCTCTCAAAATCGATTCCTAAACAAAAAAATTGTGATGAATCTATCTCTCTTCTTCGAACTAAAGGGGTCATCACTAATGAATAAGGAATCACAACAAGTGAGGTTAAGGCTGTTTTAGCAAGTGAAAAAAGAGAGCTTTTCCTCATCTCTTTTTTATATTTTTTATCTTTTATTACTTCTGGTTGGTCGGAATATTTATCCCATATATGTGGTTTTTTCATAAGGGTAATTATATCATTTCTTTGTTAGAATACAACTAAGATAATAAGTGAAGGAAGATAATGGGTAGTGTTAGAAGAAGGTATCTATTTTTTGTTTCACAAAATTATAGTTTTCCGGTTTTAAGACCTCTTCAAACGGAGATAAGATCTCAAAATCATGAGATAAAATGGTTTTTATTTGGTGATAATATAGACTATTCACTTGTTGAAGATGGTGAGGAGCAACTCAATAGTGTTGATGAGATTATAGATTATAATCCTGATGCTGTATTTGTACCTGGTAATGTTGTACCATCTTTTATCCCTGGATTAAAAGTTGAAGTTTTTCATGGTTTACCATCAACTAAGATAACAAAGAAAGGGCAGTTGTACCATTATATTATAAGAGGTATGTTTGATCTTTATTGTACTCAAGGGCTTAGTTCAACTATAAAATTTGAACAATTAGCTAAAGAGTATGGTTATTTTAGTGCTAAAGAGACAGGTTGGTGTAAGCTTGATCCACTTTTTCCCATTGAAACTAAAAAAGAGAGTGATAGAAAAGCTATACTATTTGCTTCAACATTTAGTCCTAGATTTTCAAAAGCTAAAGAGTTATATCCATTTTTGTATGAGATGATGAAAAGATATGATATAGATTGGTATATCACTCTCCATCCAATAATGCCAAAAGAGATTCTAAATCTTTATAAATCTATAAATTTACCAAATGTAAAGTTTATAGAACCGACAGAGTTGATTGAGTATTTTAAGAAATCTGATATGATGCTTTGTGATACATCATCAATTATATATGAATTTTTAACTCAAATAAAGCCAGTTGTTACATATCAAACAGAAAAAAAAGAGGATTATCTAATTGATGTTGATAATATAGATGAATTAGAAGATAAGCTTTTATATGTTTTGGATAATTTGGATCTAAATAGGGAAAATATTTTAAAAAGTGTAGATGATTTTCATCCATATCGAGATGGAGAATCTAGTAAAAGAGTTTTAGATGAGGTTGAAAAGATGTTGTTGGGTGAGAACTTACTACCAAAAAAGAAACCATTAAATATCATAAGAAATTTGAAGTTAAGAAAAGAGTTGAACTACTGGAAAATAAGGGTCTAAATTGGATTTTAAAGTTATAGATAAAAAGTTTGAAAAGTTTATTTTAAATATAAGAGATTATTTTTCAGATAAAAATGCTGAAGTGTTATTTAACAAAAGAAATGTTGTTAAAGTTTTAGATTATGATGGTTCTAAATATGTTGTAAAATCTTTTAAGATACCACATATATTAAATAGAATAGTTTATACATTTTTTCGTGAAACAAAGGCAAAAAAATCGTATATAAATAGTGTAAGATTAGATAAGTTTGCCCCTAAATCTATCGCATATATTGAATTTAAAAAATTTGGCTTATTGTATGATAGCTATTTTATAAGTGAAGAGTTTAGATATGATTTTACTATTAGAGAGCCATTGCTAGATTCTAGTTTTCAAGATAAAGAGAAAATTTTTAAAGCTTTTGCTAACTTTACATATCAATTACATAAAGATGATGTTTTTCATAAAGATTACTCTCCGGGTAATATCCTCATAAAAAAAGTTGATGATGGTTATGAGTTTAAAATAGTTGATGTAAATAGGATGGTTTTTAAAACTATGGAGCTTGATGATAGGTTAGATAACTTTTCTCAACTTTGGGCTAAAGATAGTGACTTAGAGATTATTATAAAAGAGTATTCAAAATTGGCAAATTTAGATTCTGATGTAGCTATAAAAAAAGCATTGAAATACTCTCAAAATTTAAAAGATAGAAAAAATTTTAAAAAACGATTAAAAGGTAAAAAAGTTGTTGACTAATATCTCTGTTGTTATAATGGCAAAAGATGCTGAGGTTACTATTGGTGAGTGTTTAGCTAGTTTAAAAGAGTTTAGTGAAGTTATCTTATATCTTAATAACTCAACTGACAATACTCGTAAAATAGCACAAAAACATCAAAATGTAAAAATTATTGATGGTAAATTTATTGGTTTTGGACCAACAAAAAATGCTGCTGCTAGTGAAGCTTCAAATGATTGGATTTTATCCTTAGATAGTGATGAAATTTTAAACGAAAGTTTAGTAGAAGAGATAAAAAGTATTGAATTAATAGATAAAAATAAAATATATGTTATTCAAAGAGACAACTATTTCTTAGGTCATAAGACACTCAGTAGAGATTTTGTAGTTAGAATATATAATAAAACTGTAACGAATTTTACTGATGCTCAGGTTCATGAAAAAGTTATAGAGAATCAAAATACAAAAAAAGTATCTTTAAAACACACAATTAAGCATCTAAACATTACAGATATAAATCAAACATTATATAAAACAATCCACTATACAGATTTGGGTGCTAAAGATAGAAAAACTTGCTATTTTAGTATAGTTATTTTAAAATCAATATATGCTTTTTTTCAAACATATATTTTAAGAGGTTTTGTTTTTAATGGATGGGTTGGATTTACAATCTCAATAACAAATGCTAATAGAAGATTTTATAAATATTTAAAGCAGTTTATTAATTGTCAAGAAGATAAATAATAAAGAGGTAGATTATAAGAAAACTTCTACTTCTGTCTTATATATGTTCTATCTATACTAACTCCTGAACCAGGAAGAATCTGTTTTACATCTTCTTTTTCAACAAGTTTTCTTAAAAAATCTTCATCCATTGGTGTATGAAATAAAAAGATAGGTATCCCTTTTAGTAGTTTTTCCGTTTTCTCACCATAGATTGGATTCTCTTTTGTACCATATCCCATAGCTAAAGCTGTTATATTTCTAAAATAATAAGCTATCTTATAGCCATTAATCACAATACTAGAGAGTGGATTACTCTCAGGAAGAGGGTGGATTCCAAGTAGTGTTTTGAACCCAGCATTCGTGTATTGCTCAACTCTAAGAGGGTTTGAACCCTCTATATAAACTCTTTGCTTTATATTATCAAATTTAGAAATTTTTTCTAATCTTTTTATAGCTTTTTTTGTTTGATCTTCTGTGATTCTATCTAGGTTTTTATAGTCTAAATAAAAATAGTGATCTTTTCCAGTTTCTAAAAAAAGCTCCTCAAGAGTTAAAAGTTTTCCATCTTTTTTTTGATATATAAGTTTTCCATTACTATCTTTTTGGGGTTTATCGTGTGCTACTATAAATCTATCCATATCTGGATCATAATAAAAATCTATCTCTACACCTAAAGAACCTTTATCAAATGCTCTTTTGGTTGAGGTTATACTATCCTCCTCATCTCTTGTGTTGTATAAACCACGAGCTATCCAGATTTTATCTTTTAAATTGTAAACAGTTTTATCATATCTTTGATCTATATGATTATCTATGTAGTAGATAGTTCCGTTCCATAAGGCAACTAATATTATAATGATTGATAAAATTATTTTTTTCATTACAGAATCCTATTTATATAATTTTTTGTTATAAAGATAATCTAGTGTAATAATAAATGCTAAAGTATCTTTTTCTAACTCTTTGTCATGCTCAATTTTTTTAAGGTGTTTGTTTTTATATAAGAATGTTAAGGGTTCTTTATTTGGTCTAAGAACAGCAACTTTATCTTTAATTCTAAGGGCATAAAAATCATGAAATTGCATAAGTGCTAACTCTTGTTTTTTATCACTAAATATTGAATGACCCATAATAGGGTATTTTAAATCTATACCCATTAAATCTAAGGCAGTAGCTAAGACATCAGGTTGTGTTGAGATTTTATTATACTCTAGCGGTTTTATATCTCCACCCAAAATTAATGCTGGAATTTGAAACATATCAACAGGAACCATATCATCTCCATAAACTCTAACATTATGATCTGCGACGATAACAAATATTGTATTTTTATAATAGTTCTCTTTTTTAGCAAGTTTTATAAATTCACCAATAGTATAATCAGCATATTTAACAGCATTTTTTACATCTCTTTTTTCCAATCCATCTATTAATTTGATTTTTCCATCTGGAAAATCAAATGGTGTATGGTTTGAAGTTGAAAACATAACAGCTGCGAACTTTTGGTTTTCATTATCTAATTTTTTAAACTCTTCATTAGCTTTTTTAACTAAATCACCATCGCAAGCTCCCCATGTTCCTACAAATTCAGGATTTTTAAACTCTTCTTTATCTATAACTTTATCAAATCCATTTCCATAAAACCAACCTTTCATATTATCAAATCTACTCTCTCCACCATAAATAAATCTCGTTGTGTAACCGAAAGGTTTAAGTAGTGATGCGATAGTAAAAAAATCATTTTGTGATTTATTTCTTTTTAATACACCTTTTCCTGGTATGGAAAAGTTACCAGCGACAGTTCCTGCTATCCCTCTAATACTCCTTGTCCCATTTGAATATAAATTTTTAAATAGTATAGCTTCTTTACTAAGTTGGTTTAGATTAGGTGTAATTCCATCTTCACCACCAACGGATTCTACAAATTGGTATCCTAAACTTTCTTGTAAAAAGATAACTAAGTTTTTTGGTGTTTGAGTTTTAAAATGAGTTTTTTCTAATCTTGATAGTATAGAATCTTCATTATTACTTTTTATATTTAATCTTTGTTTTACTCTTAAAAGAGCTTCTTTTGGATTCATCTTACCATATTGATGAAGTAATTTTTTGCTACCATGTTTTTTATTTATATATATAGCATATCCTATACTATATATGGAATTTTTCGTCATCTCATTTACCATTCTATTTGATGAGAACATAGCATCTGAATTATTGGCTGGTCTATGAGCGAATGATGAACGAACACCAATAAATAAAATTAGAAGTAATGGTATAAATAATAAAACCCTTTTCTTATAGGGGATTTCAAATATTTTTAAAATATCATCATTTTTAAATCTAGTTAGATAAAAATATATAAAAGTGGCAATCATACTAAGGCTGATGAAAATAGCTATTTTATAATCAGCTATAATCATTGAAAAAACCTCTTTAGGGTACTCTAAATACTCTACAAAAAGGTAATTTGGTCTCATATCGTATTGTGCTATAAATGGGAAAGTGGCATTTTCTATATAGATTAAAAAAGCTAATAATATTAAAAAGTAATATTTTATAAATTTATTGACGAAATTTACCATTTTTTTAGGACTTAAAGTTAAAAATAACATTGGAATCACAAGTAACATACTTGTAACTATCGTATCCATTCTTAGACCATAGATAAATGTCATCCAGTAGGCTGTATCACTATCTTTAAACTTATCAAAATAGATGATAAAAAGTAAAAATCTTCCTACAAAAAAGATACTAATCATATATAGATAGTATTTAAAAAGTTGTTTGAAAATTAACATAATTGTATCCCTTATAGTTATATTATTTGGAGCTTTTGATAAGATCTTCTTTTTTAGCATAGTTCCATTTACCTCTAGGTTTGTCTATATACTGAAAATACTCATTTGTGAAGCTACCTTGAACACAAGTGATTCTATAAAATCTATGGTTCACTTTTTTATCACCAATGGCAATATTTAGTACAGTTGGACCAGTAAGGTTATAAACACCACCCTCAATCTTCTCTTTTTGGATATTATCGACAATAATATCAAGACTATCTTTTAAGATTTGGTTATCTTTAGCACTAGCGATAAAGTAGTTTGTTATATGTTGCTTGTTTAGTAGAAAAACCTCTTCATCATCACTTTTTATGATTTTAGATAAAGGCCAAACTAGGTGAGCATCTATATCCATATATATACCACCTATATGGTTAAGCACAAACAGTCTCCAAACATCAGCTTGTGAAGCACCATCTGTAAGTTTTTCAAAAACTTCTACAACCTTTTTAGGAGCATTTTTTTGTATAAACTCTAATCTATCCTCTGTACTAACATATCTGTACTCATAATCTAACGACATAAGTCTGTTAAATAGGTAGTTTAAGTAAACTGGTAAACTAACTTTATTTGTATAGTTTGTTTGCCAAATGATTTTTGGAATCTTTTGTTGTTTATCTGATTTGATTAATGGTTTACTTAACTCTGGGATAGTGAATCGTTTTTTTGGAAAAATAAAATGGAATGGGTAACATAAAGTTTTTGCTATATTTCCAGTTATTTTGATTAGTCTGTTTGAAACTACGATAGGAAAAGACATCTATAATCCTTATATATAATCGGAATAATAGCTAAAGAATATTGTGTTTAAGATAAAATATCTTACTATTATTGTAGAATACGGTTCTTAGGAGTTGCTATTGAAGCATATATTAAAACGATTCATACCTTACATAAAAGATTATAAATTACAGTATTTTTTTGTATTTATTGGGATATTATTAACTGTTAGTGCTACTGCTGCTACTGCTCATATAATGAAACCTTTAATAGATGATATGTTCATTAACCGTAATGAAGATATGTTGTATTATATACCTGTTGGTTTGGTACTTATATATTTAGTAAAGGCGATAGGTCGCTATGTTCAGTATATCTATATGATATATATTGGTCAACATGTTATAACAAGGTTTCGTGAGATACTTTTAGAGAAGATTCTAAGTTTAGATATGACATTTTTATACCTAAATCGTAGTGGTGAACTTATCTCAAGAGTTATCAATGATATAGAAAGATTAAGATACTTTGTTTCAACTATGTTACCCGATTTTTTTAGAGAGGGTTTGACTGTTATCGTTTTGATAGGATATGTTTTTTACCTAAACTATAGTTTAGCTATATACTCCCTTATAGTTATGCCAACTATCATATATCCACTTATATTTATAGCAAAAAGATTAAAAAAATATTCTCGCCGTTCACAAGAGAAAAATGCTGATGTTGTTACAAGACTTACAGAGGTTTTTAATAATAGTGAGATTATTAAAGCAAATGCTACGGAAAAGTTTGAGATAAAACGCTTTAGTGAAGTAAACTGGCAATTTTTTAAAATAAATATGAAATCAGCTTATATTGGTGAGATAGTATCCCCTATGATGGAAATAGTAGGTGCTATCGGTTTAGCATTTGTGATATTTGTTGGTGCTCAAGATGTTTATGATAATAAAATGAGTGTTGGTGAATTTACAGCATTTTTAACAGCTGTTGGTTTAGTTTTTCAACCCATAAGAAGATTGGGTACAATCTACTCAAAGATTCAAGATGCTTTAGCTGCTAGTGAAAGGGTTTTTGAGATACTAGATACTAAAAGTAAGATAGTAGATGGTGCTAAAACTTTAGAAGATGATATAAAATCTATAAGCTTTAAAAATGTATATCTAAAATATGAAGATTCTTATGCTCTAAAAGATGTAAATATAGAGATAAAACAGGGGCAAAACATAGCTATTGTTGGTGATAGTGGTGGTGGTAAATCAACATTTATAAATATGCTTCTTCGTTTTTATGATCCAGATGAGGGTGTTATATCTGTAAACTCAACCGATATAAAAGAGTTTACTCAAGATTCTTTAAAACATCATATATCTTTAGTGTCACAACGGATATATATCTTTCAAGATACATTAGCTGCGAATGTCGCTTATGGTCAAGAGATAGATGAAAAAAATGTATATAAAGCTTTAGAATTAGCAGATGCTTTAGACTTTGTAGAATCTTTAGAGGATGGAATCTATACAGATATGGATGAGTTTGGAGCAAACCTCTCTGGTGGTCAAAGACAAAGGGTAGCGATAGCAAGAGCTATATATAAACACTCTTCACTTCTACTTTTTGATGAGGCTACTTCAGCATTAGATAATGAGAGTGAAAAGAGAATCCAAAAAGCACTAGATAACTACACTAAAGATAAAATCACTATCACCATAGCACATAGATTAAGTACAATCGAACATGCTGATAAGATACTTGTTATGCAAAATGGTGCGATTGTAGCACAAGGTACACACTCTGAACTACTTAATGATTCAGATATATATAAAAGATTGGCTGGAAAATTTGAAAAATAGATTAGGGGTATAGGTTTGAAAATATGTATTGTTAAACTCTCTGCGATGGGAGATATTATCCATGCGATGGTTGCTTTGGAATTTATAAAGAAAAATATCCCAAATGCTATGGTTGATTGGGTTGTTGAGGCTGGATTTCGTGGTATTTTAGAAAATAACCCAAATATTGATAACATCTTACCATTAAACTTAAAATCTATAAAAAGTGATAAAAGTAAAATTATCTCACAATATAAACTAGTAAAAGAGTATGCTAAAAACAACTATGACATAGTGATAGATGCTCAAGGTCTTATAAAATCAGCGATAGTTTCTAAACTACTAGGTGGTAATAAAACAGTTGGCTTTGATAAAGAATCAACAAGAGAGGGTTTAGCTTCACTTTTTTATAATGAAACTATAAATATAAAATATGAAGCAAATGCGATAGATAGAAATATGGCAGTTATCTGTAAGCCATTAGGTATAGAGTATAAAAAAGAGGATATTTTAAATAAACATAGCTTTCTATTTTTCCCACAAGATAAAAATATAGATATAGATTTTAAAATCGTTCTAGTTGTTGGGGCATCAAGGGAAAACAAAGTTTACCCAAAAGAGAAGTTTTTAGAGTTAGTAGAGATTCTAAAAGAGAAAACCTTAGTGGTTTGGGGTAATGATGAGGAGCATAAAGTAGCACTATATCTATCTGAAAACTCATCTTATGTAAGTGTAGCACCAAAAGGTAATTTAGATAGTTTAAAAATGGTTATAAGTAAAGCAACCATAGTGATAGGTGGAGACACAGGACCAACACACATAGCATGGGGTTTAAATATACCATCTATAACTATCTTTGGGAATACACCAGAGTATAGAAACACCTATATAACACCTATAAATCAAGTTATAAAATCAGATTCTAAAGTAAACCCACTAAAACTTGATTATACAGATTTTTCTATAAAAGAGATTAAACCAGAAGATATAGCAAATATCTACAAAATTATTTGTTCAACAAAAATTTAAGTTAAATTTTCAGATAATTTTTGTAGTTTTTCATAATTTTCTTTTGATTGTTTAATAGCTTCTTGAAATGCGAATCCTTGTATAAGATTTATTATTTCTCCAATTTCTTAAAGTCCTCGCATCAATTTCTAATAGTCTAGCCATATCTCTAAGAGATAAAAATATAGATTTAGTTCCAAATGTAGATGAAAATATAGCTGAAGTTTTTTCTGAGATTATACCTTTGATTGAATTTTATTAAGATTATTTATATTCGTTCTAAACAAATATCATCTTCACTTTAAGAACCATAATGAGTGTTATGTAAGAATTTGAACAATTACCACTCCATTTAAAAGTTTAAAGATTTAGCTACCATTGTAAAACTAAAATAAGTACGAGAATAGGTAACATATTTTTGTACTCAACCGCTATATATTGACAAGATGTACTTAATGTTGTACAATGTAATTATTAAAAAACTATCAAAGGTAAAAAAATGTTACAAAGAGCAATATCAGTAAGTCAAGCAAGAACTAATATCTTTAAACTAATTGATGAAATAAATCAAAATCATACACCGATTATCATAACTGGTAAAAAAAATGATGCAGTATTATTGTCGCTAGATGATTGGCATTCGATACAAGAAACATTATATTTAAATTCAGTACCCAATATAAAACAAAGTATCCTTGAAGGTTTAAATACTTCACTTGATGAATGTGAAGAGTATCAATGGTAAATTATAAAATAGTTTACACGAAACAAGCTATAAAAGATATTAAAAAATTACAAGCTTCAAATTTAGATAAAAAAGCAAAAGAATTATTAGAGATTATCAAGCAAAGTCCATTTCAAACTCCACCAAGATATGAAAAATTAGTTGGTGATTTAACAGGAGCATATTCAAGAAGAATAAATATTCAGCATAGATTAGTTTATCAAGTATTTGAAAATATTAAAACGATAAAAATTATTAGACTATGGACACACTACGAATAATACATAATAAATCGTAGCAACAAAAATATGTTACCTCAAGCCGATTTTTAGCTTTTAAATGTTTGAAGATTTAGCTACCATTGTAAAACTAAAATGAGTGTAAGAGTGGGTAACATATTTTTGTATTCAGTCGTTATATCTAAGCAACCTGACAAAACAATACTTAACATCTTATTGATATTCAAGAGATAAATGAAATTTCTAGTGATGAAGATATTGTTGAAAATCTCATGAACGGTTTAGAAGATTTTAAACATCAACAAAAAGCATAAGATTAACTACATAATAAGATAGAATAAAACTACTGAAAAAAATGGATATTGACTTAATGATATAATATATCTAAATAAAAAAATATCCTAATCAAAATATTTTCATTATCTTGATGTAAATAAAAGATTATGTATATTTAGTTCCTTTTATCAAGCCATTATTTATTTCTCTTTCACTTCAACCATTGATTAAACTTTGTTAAGTTTATTTAATCTAGTTTAGCTTTAATGTTTGATTGATTATAATGCTGATAGTAAAGATAAACTTCACCAATAAGTTATAAATAAAGGATAATTATGTCAAAAATAAAAAAATGTTTATTCCCTGCTGCTGGGTATGGTACTAGATTTTTACCAGCTACAAAGGCTATCCCAAAAGAGATGTTACCAGTTTTAACTAAACCACTTTTACAATATGGAGTGGAGGAAGCGATAGAAGCGGGACTAGATACTATGGCGATTGTTACAGGTAGAGGTAAAAGAGCTATTGAGGATCATTTTGATATTAGTTATGAGTTGGAACATCAGATACAGGGGAGTTCTAAAGAGCATTATTTAACTGAGATTAGAGCTGTTATCGATAAATGTACCTTTTCATATACTCGTCAAGTTGAGATGAAAGGTTTAGGTCATGCTATCTTAAGTGGTGAAACACTTATTGGTGATGAAGCTTTTGCTGTTGTTTTAGCAGATGATCTATGTGATAATGTAGAAGATGGTGTGTTGACACAGATGTGTGAGCTATATGAAAAGTATAAATGTTCAATAGTAGCTGTGGAGGAGGTTCCAAAAGAGGAGACTCAAAAGTATGGTGTTATAGCTGGTGAATTTATATCTGATGATTTAATTAGAGTAGATGATATGGTTGAAAAACCTAAACCTGAAGATGCTCCATCAAATTTGGCTATTATCGGTAGATATATCTTGACACCAGATATCTTTGATATTTTAAGAGATACTAAACCAGGTAAAGGTGGTGAGATTCAGATAACTGATGCTCTTTTAGCACAAGCTAAAGAGGGTAAAGTTATCGCTTACAAATTCAAAGGTAAAAGATTTGATTGTGGTAGTGTTGATGGATTTGTTGAAGCAACAAACTATTTTTATAACAAATAATGATATAGCTAGATAACTTCTAGCTATATTTATTTTCTATTTTTCAAACTTTATCACTTCTTCAACCTTTTTTAGAGATAATCGCATTAATTAACTAAAAATGGATTGTCTAATGCTAGATTTCGCAAAATTTACAAAATACTCAAAACCGGGACCCCGTTATACTTCATACCCAACAGCTCTTGAGTTTAGTGACTCTTATGAGTATGATGAGTATATCAAAAAGATGGAATCTCAAGATTCTTCTCGCCCTCTAAGTTTATACTTTCACCTACCTTTTTGTAGAAATGCTTGTTACTTTTGTGGATGTAATGTTGTTTTTACATCTAAAGAGGATAAAATGCTTCGCTATATGGAATACTTAAAGAGAGAGTTAGAGATTCTTTCAAAGTATCTTGATTGTAATCGTGAAGTGATTCAGATGCACTTTGGTGGTGGTACTCCAACTTTTTTTAGTGCTGAGCAACTTAAAGAGATTATAGAATCTATAAAATCTTACTTTCCAAACTTTATAGATGGTGCTGAGATAAGTTGTGAGATAGACCCTCGCCATATCGATGAGGCTCAGATGAAAGTGATGAGTGAAGCAGGGTTTAACCGTGTAAGTTTTGGAATTCAAGATTTTAATGAAAAGGTACAAATAGCAGTTCATAGAGTTCAATCATATAACATCACAAAAAATGCGATGGATCTAGCTAGAAAGTACAATATGGTTTCTGTAAATGTTGACCTTATATATGGTTTACCATTTCAAACACTTGAGACTTTTAAAGAGACACTATCTTTGGCTTTAACACTAAACCCTGATAGATTCGCAGTATTTAACTATGCTCATGTTCCATGGATGAAAAAGACAATGAGAAAGATAGATGAAACAACTCTACCACTTCCAGATGAAAAACTTCAGATTATGCAGTACACAATCGACTTTTTAACATCACATGGTTATAAAATGATAGGTATGGATCACTTTGCTAAACCTGAAGATGAGCTATTTAAAGCGATAGAAAAAGGTGAGCTTCATAGAAACTTCCAAGGTTACACAACTAAAGGTGGAGCAGACCTTATAGGTGTTGGTTTAACATCAATAGGTGAGGGTGTAGATTCTTACAACCAAAACTTTAAAGATATGCCATATTATGAAAATGCGATAGATGCTGGAAAATTACCGTTTGAGAGGGGTGTAGTTCTAAATGAAGATGATCAAATCCGCCAATATGTAATAATGGAACTTATGAGTAACTTTAAGCTAGATATAAAAAGATTTGAGAAACTTTTTAACATAGAGTTTAAAACATATTTCGCAGATGCGATAGAGGCTTTAAAACCTTTTGCTGATGAGGAACTTTTAACGATGGATGAAAACCATATAGTTTGTAGTGAAACAGGTACACTACTTATAAGAAACATAGCTATGCCTTTTGATGCTTATATGAAAAAACATAGTGCTAGTAAAAAAACTTTTTCAAAGACGATATGAGTAAAAAATTTAATGATTGGAATCTAGTTAAACAAGCTATTAATAATCAAAAGAAGAAAGTATATTTTAAAGAGAGAGATATTTTTTTTATTAGAATTGGTGAAAATATTGGTTTTGAACAGAGTGGTAAGGGTGATATGTTTTTAAGACCAGTTATTGTGTTAAAAAGATTTAATAATAATTTCTTTATGGGTGTTCCTTTAACAACAACTATAAAGGAAAATAAATATTATTTCAATTTTAAATTTACAGATAAAGAGAGTAGTGCTATTTTATCACAGATAAGAGCTTTCGATTCAAAGAGAATTAAGCATAAAATAGGTGTTATAAATAAAAATGATTTTAGTGAATTAAAAAAGAGAATTGGAATGTTATATTTAGATATGTTAGCCTTACCCGAAGGTAAGGACGATCCCGAAGGAATTTGTGAGAGTATTATATCATAAAATTTTATAAAATAAAAATGAAGTTAGGAAAATATGGAAAATAAAGAGATAAAAGATATATTTGATTTTGCTAAATATAGTGATGATTGTGTAAAGTGTGGGAAGTGTATCCCTGTTTGTACGATTCATAATGTAAATGCTGATGAGGTTACTTCTCCTCGTGGATTTTTAGACCTTTTAGGTGCTTACCAAAGAGGGAAGTTAGAGTTAGATGAAAATGTTAAGTCTATATTTGAATCTTGTTTTTTATGTACAGCTTGTGTTGAGGTTTGCCCAAAATCTTTACCAACAGATATGGTTATAGAGCAAGTTCGCTCAGACATAGCTAAAAAGTATGGAATCGCTTGGTATAAAAAAGCTTTCTTTTTACTTCTTCGCCACCGCTGGATGAATGACTTAGCTTTTAAACTTGGTTGGACATTTCAAACTTGTGGATTTAAAATAAGAAAAGATATAGATTCTATGACATCAAGATTTAACATACCTATGTTAAAAACAGATAGATTACTCCCTAGTCTTAGAAGAAAATCATTTTTAAATTCACATAAAGAGAATATAAACAATGGTGGAAAAAGAAAAGTTGCTATCTTTATAGGTTGTTTAGCTAACTACAACTATAAAGATGTTGGTGATGGACTTTTAGAGATTCTAAAACATTTAGAGATTGATGCTTTTTTAGCAAAAGATCAAAAATGTTGTTCTGCTCCAGCTTACTTTACAGGTGACTTTGATACTGTTGATTCTAATGCTAAACACAACATTGAGTATTTTGAAAAGTTTGGTGAGACAATAGAAGCTATTATTGTACCAGAAGCAACTTGTTCAGCTATGCTTAAAATCGACTATGAACACTTTTTTCACGACCAACCAGAGTGGCAAGAGAGAGCTAAAAAGGTTATGGGTAAAGTTTATATGGCTACTGAATGGTTACAAAACCATAC
>CAYLNF010000011.1:0-25414 GCA_964385165.1 uncultured Sulfurimonas sp. | reverse complement strand
GTGCTTATGAGATATCTTACACTTCAGATTCTGTACAAGAAAATCTTTTAAAAATCAATAAAATACACACCCACTTTTTGATAGATAAAAAAATCTTTAATCTAAACACATGGGATAAAAAAGATCTTATCCTTAAATACTCTAAGAGTATAGAAAATGATGATTATCTATTTTCATCAATTTACGATAAAAATAAGCAACAGTTGAAAAACATACAGTATCAATTGATAGATATACATAAAAAAGTTATCAAGAAAAATATGAAAAACTCTAAAAAATTCGCTTTTTATAAGCAGATAGGTGACCATGTAAAAGTTATATCTTTTCTACCTATATTTAATATTAAAGATAAAAAAACTATCGCTTATCTTGTTTCATATACTGAAGATGAGTATCTGTATGAAATCTTAAAAAATTTCAAATATGTAAATATTATTATATTTTTTTTAATAGCGATTATAATCTTTTTAATATATAAACAGTTTATATATAAAAAATATTTACAAGGTGAGATTCGTATTAAAACAAAATCTTTAATCGAATTAAATAACACTTTAGAGGAAAAAGTTAAAGTAAGAACTCAGGAACAAAACCAGCTTCTAACCCTTTTTGATAAAGGAAATATCACACTTTTTAAATGGAAAAATGATGAGGAATGGAGTGTTGAATATGTTTCTGGAAATGTTGAAGATTTAACAGGTTACACAAAAAATGAATTTTTAGATAAACAGATAACATACTCATCTATCATAAATGAAGAGGATTTACAAACTGTATTTGATGAAGTTAATCAAGCTATTTTAGATGAGGTTGATATTTTTATACATGAACCATACAGGATATTAACTAAAAAAGGTGATGTTAAATGGCTATACGATACAACAAGTATATTGAGAGATAGTGATGGAAGTATAACACACTTTTTGGGTTATATTATCGATATTACTAAGATGAAAACTATGGAGATAAAACTAAATGAGTTAAATGAACATCTACAAGATGAGGTAGATAAACAAACTAAAAACAGTCTAAAAAAAGATAAAATTTTACAAGAACAATCAAAACTAGCAGCTATGGGTGAGATGGTAGGTGCTATCGCTCATCAGTGGAGACAACCTCTAAACTCATTAAATATAAATATCCAAAATCTTGATGATGATTATCTTGATGGTTTGATTGATGAAGATTTTATAGATGATTTTATATCTAAACAAACTAAAACTATACAGTTTATGAGTACAACGATAGATGATTTTAGAAACTTTTTTAGGGTAGATAAAATAAAAAAAGTGTTTAGTGTAAAAGAGGCGATAGAGGCTGCTATATCTATACAATCAGCTCAACTTAAAAACTCAAATATCACATTAGAGGTTGTTGGTGAAGATTTTCAATTAAACACTTTAGAGAGTGAGTTTCATCAAGTGATATTAAACTTGATTACAAATGCTAAAGATGAACTTATAGATAAAAAAATAGAATATGGAAAGATATATATTACTTTAAGTAAAAATAAGATTAGTATAAAAGATAATGCTGGTGGTGTTCCAAAAGATATAATAGATAGAATATTTGAACCATATTTCACAACAAAAGAGCAGGGTAAGGGTACTGGTATGGGGCTTTATATGTCAAAAATGATTATTGAGCAAAATATTGGTGGTTCATTAAGTGTTAAAAACTCTAAAGATGGTGCTGAATTTATTATTATTTTTGATGATATTTATAGTTAAGTTTAATTAATAATCTTAATGTATAATTTTACAAAAATTTAATAGAGGTCTCCTTTGAATAATATCCCCCATATCCCAGTTCTATATCGTGAAGTTATTGAGGTGTTTGAAGATATAAAAGATGGTATCATTATCGATTGTACTATGGGTTATGGTGGTCACTCATCTATGATTTTAGATTCAAATCCAAACATAAAACTTATAGCGATAGATCAAGATCAAACTGCGATAGATTTTTCATCAAAAAGATTAGCTAAATATGGTGATAGAGTAGAGATAAAAAAAGGTCGTTTCTCTGCTATGATAAAAGAGATTCTAAAAGAGAATGATATATCAGATATAAAGGGTATTTTAGCTGATATTGGGGTTTCATCTCTACAACTTGATCAAAAAGATAGAGGTTTCTCTTATGAGAGTGATAACCTAGATATGAGAATGGACAAAGATTCTCCACTTAGTGCTAAAGATGTTGTTAATAACTACTCATCTAATGAGTTAGGAAAAATCTTACTTGAGTATGGTGAGCTTAGAAACTACAAAAAAATTGCCTCTTGTATAGTTGAAAATCGTCCATTTAGTTCAGCAAAAGAGTTGGGTGAAAAACTAAAACCATATATGCCAAAAGGTAAAAAGATACATCCAGCTACACTACTTATGCAAGCGATTCGTATAGAGGTAAATGATGAACTTGGTGAATTAAAATCACTTCTACAAAGTATAGCAGATGAGAAGCTACCAAATGCTAGAGTTGCTATTATCTCTTTTCACTCTCTTGAGGATAGAATCGTTAAAAAAGCTTTTAGTGGTTGGGCTAAGTCTTGTATATGCCCACCTGAGGCTATGAGGTGTGAATGTGGAAACAACCACCAACTAGGGAAAATCATCTCAAAAAAACCTATCATGGCAAAAGATGATGAGTTAAAAGAGAACCCTAGAAGTCGTAGTGCTAAGATGAGAATCTTCCAAATGGATAATGATGAGTGCTAAATCTGAACTTTTAGATGAGGTTAAACCAGTTTTAAATCCTGAAAAAAAGTTAGACTTTCTTTACTTGGTTTACACTTTAATGGCACTATCTTTTGCTTGTTTAATCCTTTTTCCAAAAATATATCTTCAACAGCAAATCTACTATAAAAGTAGAGATATATCCAAATTAAATAGGGAATATGTAGCATTAAAAGAGGAGAATCGACTTATAAAAGCTTCTGTTGAGGCTATCCGATTTAAGAACCAAATACTAGACACACTTTTTTAAGGATTTTTAAAATATGCTTCGCCGTTTTATAGAATTTTCGATAGATAAACCACTACTAAACCATATACTTTTAACATTTATATTATTGTTATCAATCTTCTCATACATAAATATACCAAAAGAGATATTTCCACCAATGGCTATGGATAAGATCTCCATAACTGGTGGTTATGCTGGAACATCAGCAGATGTACTAGATAAGATGGTTGTTAAAACTATAGAAGATGATTTACAAAATATAGATGAGCTAGATGTTATAAAAAGTACCATTAAAAATGGCTCATTTGCCATAACGGTAGATATAAAACCAGATTCTGATAATATCACCGTTTTAAATGATGTAAAAGATATAGTTAGCTCAGTAAGAAAAGATCTACCAGCAGATATGGTTGAGCCAGTAGCAAAAGTGAAAACTCATGCCTTTCCACTTGTACTTATCGCTTTAGCTGGTGATGTTGGTAAGAGGGAGCTTTTAGAGAGAGCAAATGAGCTAAAAAGTCAACTAAGCTCACTAAAAGATCTAAGTGAGATCACTATCCGTGGTGATGCTGATGATGAACTTGTTATAAATATTGATGAGCAAAAGATTATAGCTATGGGTTTACAACCATCATTAACTATATCCGCACTTCAAAATATAAGCTCCATTTTCCCTATCGGTACGATAAAAGAGAGAGGTTCTCATCTTTATATATCAACCTTCAATGGTGAAAAAAATGCTAAAGATATAGAAGATACCATTATAACAGTTGGGAACCAAAGGGTTAGAATCGGTGATATTGCTGATCTCTCTTTTACTTTAAGTGATGAGACTGAGTTGTCACACTATAACGGTGTTCAAAATGTTTCTGTAAATGTTACAAAGTCAAAAGATGGAAATGCGATAGCTTTAGTTAAAAAGATACGGGAGATACTACAAAAAGATAGAGAGAACTACCCAAATTTAAAGTATGAGATATATACAGATACATCTGTATGGATTAAAAACCGTTTAAATGTTGTTTTTTCAAATATAGTGTTTGGTTTGATGTTGGTTTTTATAGCTATGCTTGTTTTCATAAATCGTGGAATCGCTATGGTTGTGGCTATTGGGATTCCTATGAGTTTTATGATAGGTCTTATCGTTACAGATCTTATGGGTAATAGTCTAAATATGCTTTCACTTTTAGGTGCTTTGATAGCTTTAGGTATGTTGGTAGATGAAGCGATAGTTGTTGCTGAAAATATTTATAGACACCTAGAGGAAGGGATGGAGAGGAGAGAAGCTTGTATCGTTGGAGCTACTGAGATGTTTCCAGCAGTTTTAACAGCTACTCTTACTACCATTTTTGCTTTTTTACCTATGCTTATTTTAACAGGGGAGATGGGTACTTTTATAAAAATCATACCTATAATGATAACAGTTTTACTACTATCTTCACTATTTGAGGCTTTTTACTTTCTACCACTTCATGCTCACGACTTTTTAAAAGTTTCACATGATGAGAGTTTTACCAAAAGATTGTGGAAAAAGCTACACCATTGGCATAGTAGAACTCTACATTTTGTGTTTAGAACAAAATATATCTCACTATTTGTGATGGTGGTTTCTATACTTAGTTTAACATTTGTGTTGATGAAAAATTCTAAATTTCAGATTTTTCCAGATTTTGATAATACACAAATTTATGTAAGTGGTAAGGTGAATATCAACAATAAACTAGAAGATACAGAGAAAAAAGTTACACCAATAGAGCAAAAACTTTTAGCTAGTTTGAACAAAGATTCTGTTTCATCTATAACATCTGTGACAGGTTTTAGGCTAGATGCTAAGAGTAAAGCTAAGATGGGTGAGAATCTATTTCATATATTTATAGATCTACATGAGAGAGCTCCTAGTAACTTTTTTGATAGATATATAAGTCCTTATCTATCTGTGGAATATGATGCTGAGATTCTAAAAAGGGATAGAGATGCTAAAGATATATCTAAAGATATTGAGAAGCTTTTAGAGGAGTTTAGAGATAAAAGGGAAAATGGTAAGTTGGTTTATGAGGAGCTAGCTGCTAAAGTTCCGGGTGCTGGAATCGTTGCTCACGATATAGAGATAAGCTTAAGCTCAAAAGATGAACTCTCTATCATAGATGGTATAAATTATTTAGGTGATAAACTTAAAGCTATAAATGGTGTTCACGATGTCGCTAATGATGCTGACATAGGTGAGAAAGAGCTAAAACTTAGAGTAAATCGATATGGTCAAGAGTTAGGGTTTAATGAGGAGATTGTATCTATGGAGTTGAGAGCTTACTATCTAAAGGGTGAGTATGGGAAGATGTTTAATGAGACAGGAATCATCCGTATAAAGATAGAGAGTGATGCTAATGAGAAGATTAAATCTATAAATAGGATAGAGATTCAGATACCATCAACAAACCAGTTTGTAGCACTAAAAGATATTTGTGATTTTATGATGGTACAAGGTTTTGTGGCATTAAATAAAGAAGATGGTGTCAGAATCAGAAGTGTTTTTGCCTCTTTAGATAAAAATATCATAACTTCAGCTGAGGTGATGAAAAAGCTAGAACCAGCATTAACTAAACTTAAAAATGATGGTTATGATGTAGAGATAAAAGGTGAGGAGAAAGAGAACTCTAAAAACCAAAAAGAGATGCTTCAATCTGCTGTTATAGCAATCTTTTTAATCTTTATCACTTTAGTATGGCTGTTTGATTCTATCCTTAAATCACTCATAGTTATAAGTACGATTCCTTTAGTTCTCTTTGGTGTCTATTTTGGTCATTTAGTGATGGGGCTAAATATGACAATGACAGGTCTCATAGGTACAGTAGGGTTAGCTGGTGTTGTTGTAAATGATGGTTTAATTATGGTAAGCTTTATAAAAAATGCTAAAGATACAGAGGATTTGATGAGTAAAGCAAAAACAAGGTTAAGACCGATTCTACTTACATCTCTTACAACAGTTCTAGGGTTATCAACTCTAATCTTCTTCGCGTCAGGTCAAGCGATGATTCTTCAACCAATGGCGATAGCATTAGGATTCGGTATAGCATGGGCAACTGTATTAAATCTGGTATATGTACCACTTTTATACGCTGTATTGTATAAAATAAAAGAACCTAAGCAAAGTTTAAGTTAGTGTTGAATATAATTTCAACCTAACAAATCAAAAGTTTGTTTTTAGTGGGTCTTTAGCTCAGTTGGTTAGAGCCCTCCGCTCATAACGGAGTGGTCATGTGTTCGAGTCACATAGGACCCACCACTTATATCTCCCAAAAAATCAAATACCTTTATATGTTGAATGTGTAATCTATACAATTTATCCAAAAACTCACTATAATTTTCAAACTTTCTTACAAACAAGTATCTCCCACCCATGAAATATAAATATAACTTTTTCCAGTGAATCGTTTTCATACTTGTTTAGTAGCTTTAAGTCGAAGTTTTTAAAACTCGCTTCAACATCATTAACATCAATCCCACTAAAATTAGATACTTATTTATCTCTTTAGTAGGATTCTTGCCTATGAAGTATCTCCATAAAGCATATTAAAATCATCTTTATAATGTATATCATAATAATAGTGATTTACCAAACTTTCTAGGTCTTAAAAAGATTAAGAACCTCTCGTTAAGATTTTTAGAGTTTCTCTATAAATATAGTTTTATCTACTCTAATTAGATTCTTCTTTTTTATACTCCAGTTTCCCAGCAACAGATTCTTTATCATAGATAAGTTGTTCAACTTGTTGTTTTACTTTATCGTAACGGTATTGCTCTTTAAAGCCCATAATCCTACCACCTGATGCGTTTGGATGACCACCACCATTTACTAATTCTTTAGCGATTTGAGCCACACTTACTTGGTTGTTTGCTCTTAGACTTATCGCACCTCTAAAGCTCACATCTATGATAAAATCGTATTCAGGGTATTCAACTAAGAAACCGTTACCAACGATAGATGTATTTCCAACACCATAACTTAAGAAACCACGATAACCTTTATAATATATAGTGTTTTGAGATCTTTTTTGACCAAGTAGGTTTACTATATATTTTGTAGCTAAATTATCAAGAGTTCCATTCTTTTCAACTTTAAAAAACTCTTTTTTTAGTTGATGAATCTTGTCATCAAGTAGGATTGGAGCATCATCTTTATCTAAATATTTTGATGCTTCAAGAAGTAGTGAAAGTTTATAGTTGTTATCCTCAGTAGCAAACATAACACGGTTTAATTCCCTTGTTTCATTTACAAGTCTCATACAAACTTTACCATACTCAAAGTTTTCAACTTCCTCTTGTTTCCATAGATCAACAGCATTTACAACATTAACAAATTTCTCCATCCAAGTAGGTTCATTGAACTCAAAATTTTCTTTTACATAATCGTAAGTTATTTTTGTAGCACATCTCTCAACATCAAGAAAATACCATTTATATTTTTTAGCACTCTCCTCACCACTTCCATGATGATCTAGTAAAATGATTCTAATGTTTGTAGATCTATTTACCTCATTATTTAGCCATCTTGATTCATCTGCTGTTAGATTTAAGTCTGTAATCATTATGATAGATTTCTCTTTAGAATTTTTTATATTTTCTAAAATCATCTCAAGCTTTTGTTTAACCTCTGCTCCATAGTTCGCATTGTAGTTGAAAATCTTATATGGTGTATAACGCATAATTAATTGACAACTATAACCATCTAAATCTATGTGCGATAAGTGGTGTATTGTTTCTTTCATCTGTTTTATTTTCCTTTATAATTTTAAATTTTAATTGAGCCCATAACTTCAAAAGTAGCACTTGAATCTATCTCTGCGTGTGATAGGGTTATAACATCAAGTGAGAATCTCTCAAATATCTCAGCTATCGATCTTCGTAGTTGTGGATCAACAATAATCACAACAGGTGATACACCTTTTTGTAATAGTTCAGCTGCTTTTGTGCTTGTTGCTTGAATTAGAGCATTTATCTCACCAACATTTAACATTAGGTTTCTAACACCATCTTTCTCTTGCGATTTCTCTAGCATCATCTGCTCAGATGTTGTATCAAAAGTTAAAAGTCTTATGGTACCATCCTCACCAGCATACATCTGTGTAATGATTCGTGCTAGTTTTGCTCTTACTTGTTCTGTTATTATCTCAACATTTTTTGTATATTCTGCTATATCCGCGATAGTCTCTAAAATACTAAGCATATCTTTAAGAGGTATCTTTTCATGTAAAAGAGCTTTTAAGATTCTTTGAATCAATCCGATAGAAGCAACTTTCAGAACATCATCAACAATAACAGGGAAATCAACCTTGATTTTATCGATAAGTGTTTGAACCTCTTGACGAGTAAGTAGATCTTCAGCATTTCTTTTGATAAGCTCACTCATATGTGTAGATATAACAGTAGCAGGATCAACAACTGTATATCCATTGATGATAGCATCCTCTTTTTGGTTAGGTGGTATCCATATAGCATCGAGACCAAAGGCAGGTTCTTTGGTAGTTTCACCTTTAATCTCACCAGTTGCCATACCACTGTCCATAGCTAAAAATTTATCTGGCACGATAGAACCCTCACCAATAGATACACCTTTTAGCAAAATTTGGTATTGTTGTGGTTCTAAATGTAAGTTGTCTCTGATACGAACTTGAGGCATAAGAAAACCAAAATCACTAGCTATTTTTCTCCTCATAGAACGGATTCTCTCAAGTAGATCTCCACCTTGTGATTTATCAGCTAATCTTATGAGTTGATAACCTAGAGTAAGTTCTAGCATCTCAACTTTTAAGATATCTTCTAATGCTTTCTCCTCCTCTTGTGCTATCTCCTCATTTGTTTTTTCAGGTTTTTTAGTTCTTTGTTGCTCCTGTTGCTCTTTTTGTTCTTTATTTTTAGTATTTAGTTGTTGAGCAACATTTAAGATATTAAGTTCCCCTTTTTCATATTTCATAATAGACCAACCAAGAGCTGTAAAAAGTACACCAACAAGACCCATAGAAGCAGTTGGAAGCCCTGGAACCATAGCAAAAAGTAGCATGATAGCACCAACAATCATCATAATTTTTGCGTTACCCATCATCTGGTTGATAGCACCCTCAGCGAAGTTGTCACCTTCACCAGATGAGCGAGTAATCATAATACCAGTAGCAGTTGACATAATAAGTGCTGGAATCTGACCAACTAAACCATCACCAATAGTTAAAAGTGTAAATGTTGAAGCACTATCACTAACATCCATACCGTGTTGAAAAACACCAATAAGGAATCCACCTATGATGTTAATCATAGTGATGATAATACCAGCAACAGCATCACCTTTTACAAACTTACTAGAACCGTCCATAGCTCCATAAAAGTTGGCATCTTGTAAAATTTCAGCACGGCGTTGTTTAGCTTGAGCATCATCTATAAGTCCAGCATTTAAGTCGGCATCAACTGCCATCTGTTTACCAGGCATAGAATCTAGTGTAAATCTAGCAGCAACTTCAGCAACCCTTGTTGAACCTTTTGTGATAACCATAAAGTTGATTAGTACCAAAATAGCAAATACTATTATCCCGATAACAAAGTTACCACCAACAACAAAATCACCAAAACTTGTGATGATATTACTTACATTAGCAGCTCCCTCATGACCATGACTTAGAATCATCCTTGTGGTGGCTATGTTTAAAGAGAGCCGAAATAGGGTGATAATCAAGATTATGGTTGGAAATGTTGTTAAATCGGTAGGTTTTGGTACATATAATGATATAAGTAAAATCAAAACAGCCATAGCCATAGAAACAGTTAGAAGTACATCCAACATAGCAGATGGTAGTGGAACAATAATAATAGCCAAGATAGACATAACAAACAAAACAACACTTAGGTCTCTTTGACCTAGTAGAAAGTTTAATGAGATACCGATCTGTTCTTTTAGTGTAACTTTTTTTGCCAAAATATTAAACCAATTATTCTAAAATATCAGCTAGGGTTAAATCTGCTAAAAATATATCGATTTTACCTTGTAGTTTATGTAAAAATGGCCATATAGAGCATATATTCGCTTTATCAGATGGGCAATCATTTACAGATGAAGAACAATCAAAAACAGCGGGTGATTTACCCTCAACAGTTGTCATAATCTCTAACATATTTATTTCACTAGGTGTTTTGTTAAGTGTAAAACCACCATTTACACCTTTATAAGATTTCAATATTGAACTTTTTGCTAAAGATTGTAATATTTTTGCTAAAAAACTTTTTGAGATAGATAGCTCACGAGATAATGTCTCACTATCCATAGGTGAATCTGCTTTAGATAAAACGATTAAAGATAATATAGCGTATTCACTAGCACGAGTAATTAACATAGTTTATCTCTTTCATTATTTTTAAAGTTAAGGCTTTGATTGTGTAAATTACCTTTATAGATGAAAATTATATCTAAAAAAGTTGAAATTAAAAGAAACTTTAGTTATAATTCCACTTCAACTTTCAGATATTGTATTTTTAAGTTAGATTATTATACCACTCGGGAGGCTATTATGGCTTTAGATTCGGCTAAAAAACAAGAATTAGTAAAAAAATTCGGAAAAAATGAGAATGACACAGGTTCAACTGCGGTTCAAATTGCACTTTTAACAACAAGAATTGCGGAACTTACTGAACACCTTAAAACATACAAAAAAGATCATGCTTCAAGACTTGGACTTTTAAAATTAGTTGGTAAGCGTCGTCGTCTTATGAAATACTTCAAAAGAACTAAAAAAGATTTATATCTTAAATTAGTAGAAGATTTAGGTATTAGAGATAATATCTAGTTTCACTCTTAAATAATCAAGTCTTATATTTCTAAGACTTGATACCCCTTAAATCCATAACCATTCAATTTACCCCCACAAATTTTTAATTTATCAACTTATAGTACACCAATTTTCACAATTTTAATATATTTTTAGCTTTTTAAGAGTATCCTATTTCAAAAGTTTGATTTGGAGAGTTACAATGTCAAAAAACAATAATGAGATAAGTACAGAGGGACTTACATTTTTAGATGATGGTGAAGTTTTATATAATGATTTGTATCTTTTATCTGAAACAGATGAGAAAGGTATAGTTGAGTACGCGAGTGATTCTTTTTTAAAAATAGCAAATCTAAGAGCTGATGAATTGATTGGTGAAGCACACAATGTTGTTCGCCATCCAGATATGCCTAGAGCTGCTTTTAAATCTCTTTGGGATGATGTTCAAACAAAAGGGTTTTGGACAGGAATAGTGAAAAATGCTAGAAAAGGTGGTGGTTTTTACTGGGTTTATGCGACTGTTCTCCGTTCTGTTGATAAAAATGGAAATACTAAGTATGTATCTATTAGAGTAAAACCATCTCGAGAAGATATAAAAAACGCTGAAGCGTTATATGCGACACTAGATTAAGATAAAAGGATTTTATAATGGCATTAATGAAAAAAAGTAGTTCAGGTTCAAGTTCATCTTCAGCAGTTATCTCTTCAGGTGAAAACTCAAAAAGAAGACAACGCACTTTAGCAAAACAGCAACAGATTAGTGAAAGTATCGCTGGTATATCTATGACGATACTTGATAATGCTCAAGAGAGTGTGAGTGCTATCGAGCAGTTAAAATCTTCAATGGAGCAGATAGCAACAGCAGCAGAGGAGAATAGTGGAGCTAGTGAACAAGCACTTAGTAATGTTAAAGCTATTAACCTAAATATAAATAGAATGAACTCAACGATAGATTCTGTTATATCATCAACAATAGCTACTGGTGATAACATTATGAACTCAGTTTCAAAGATTAGCGATTCTGTTGAAAGAATGGATAATGCTGTTGAGGTTGCTCAAGATTCATCTAAAAAGAGTGAAGAGTTAAAAGTATCTTCTCAAAATATTGGTGATGCTGTTGGTTTTATCGCTAAGATCGCCGACCAAACAAACCTACTAGCACTAAATGCTGCGATAGAAGCTTCAAGAGCAAAAGAGCATGGTAAAGGTTTTGCTGTTGTAGCTGATGAAACTCGTGCTTTAGCTGGTGAGAGTGAGAAAAATGCTGAGTTTATCTCTGAACTTGTAAATAAGATTCAAGGTAGCATAGATAACATCATAAAAAGTATCGGCTCAACAAACACTATCATCACAAGTAATGGTGTAAAAGGTAATGCTCTTAGTTTAAAAATGGAGGAGCTAACGAAGATAGCTGTTTACTCGGTTGAAGCTGCTAGAAGTGTTAGTACATATACAAATAAACTTGGTGATTTTGTGGCTAAGATAAATGATGGTTCACAAAGAATAGCTGCCGATTCTCAAGAGATAGCACTCTCTGTTGAGAAAACTCTCCACGGTATAGATATTCAATCAGACGCATTAGCACAAACTGAAGATGATATAAAAGAGCTTTCATCATTAGCTGATGAGCTTAAATACTCAACAGATACTATGAAATCTGCTGAAGATATAGCTATGAGTGCTGATACTATTGGAAGCTCTATGGATGAGATTCAAGATGCTCTTGAAAATGTAACAAATGCTCTAAACAACATAGAATCTTCATCTCAAAATACAAATCAAAGTGCTTTAAATAATAAATCTTTAATTGAAGCTGGAATCATCGCAGCTAAAGATATAGATAAGCTTATAGAGATTGCTCGTAGAAATTTTGATTTATTAAAAGTTTCATTTAATGCTGTTAAAAACTCTATCGCTGAGATTAGAGAAGATTTTAATGAATCTATATCTCAAGGTAATGATGCTGCTAGTGAACTTAGTGTGATTGTAAAAGAGACTAAGAGTGTTGATAAAACAGTTGGAAATATCTCTAACTCTATTGTTCAGTTAAATATGTTAGCGATTAGTGGTTCTATCGAAGCAGCAAGAGCTGGTGATTTTGGTAAAGGTTTTGCTGTTGTAAGTGCCGATATTAGAAGTTTGGCAAAAGATTCTGAGCAAAATACAGATAAAATCAATGATATTGTAGAATCTATGAACTCTGAGATAGATACTGTTAAATCTGATTGGAATGAGCTTTTAAACTCACAATCAAGAGAACAAAAATCTATCGATTCTCTAATCAACGATATAACAAGAATCACTGATATGCTTGTTGATTTACTTGATAAATATACAGGTTTAAAATCTGTAAATGATCAAAATCTTGAGGGTATGAATCAAGTTATGATAGGTATTAGTGAGGTTCAAAAGGCGGTAGAGTTAAGTGCTAGAAATGCTATGGAATCTCGTAAAGCTAGTGAACTTATAATAGAGACTGTTACACATATAGGTGAGGGTGTGGAAGAGTTAGCTGTTATGGCGGATGAGCTACAACAAGGTTAATCTTATGAATATTGAAGAGATTCTAATTATCAAAAATGGTAATGAAAGTTATGGGATAGCTACCGATAACATAAATCAGATAGCTAGAGTTCCTATGCTTATGCCCTTACCTCTAAGACCATTTGGGGTGAGGGGGCTTTGTGCTGTAAGTGGTAATATAGTTACTATGGTTGATATGAATCTTTTACTAGACCATAATCAAGTAGATTATGATAACCATAAAACTAGACTTATTAGTCTAAATGGATCTATCTCATCTTCAGCTTTATTGGTTAGTGAAGTTTATAACGCAGTTGAGGTTGATAGTAAAAAGATAGAGTATATCGATAATAAAGATAACCCTGTTATCGCTATATATAAATATGAAGATTCCCTTATACAGATAATCTCTTTAGATATTTTGTTTAGTAAAATAAATAGAGTTGAGATAGAATCTAAAGAGATTAAAAATGGTAAAACAAAACTTGAAGTTTTAAAAGAGGAAGATAGTACAAGATTTTTGATTTTTGCTATGGATAGTGAGAAGTATGCTTTAAATATAGAGTTTTTAAGAGAGATTATCTTAGCAGATAGAGAATATACAGAGATAGCTGGTAGCTCAGATGAAGTTTTAGGTCTTATAACACTTAGAGATGAGCTTATTGTTGTGATAGATTTGAGAAAACATTATGGTTTTAATGCTAACTTTGGTTATAAAAACCGTATCCTAATCACCTCATATAAGGGTAGAAAGATAGGTCTTTTAGTAGATGAGATTTTAGATATAAAAAACTATCCACTAAAAGATATAGAGTATATGAAAGATAGCTTTGAAGATAATAAAATCGCAGGTGTTATCCATGATAAAGATAGTTTAATATCATTTTTCGATGAAACTGTTTTAGAGAATCTATTTAAAGAGAACAAAGCTTTTATAGATCATGAAAATGAGATAGCACAAAAAGATGAATCTGATGAGATAGTTATGGAGGTTATAGTTTTTAAACTAGCTTCTAAAGAGTATGCTTTTGATGTTGATAATGTTGCTGAGATTATAGATGTGGTTGATTCAACAAAGGTAGCATATACTGATAGTTGTATAGATGGTATCATAAATATTAGGGGTCAAATAGTTACGATAGTTTCACTATTTAAAAAGCTAAATATCCCAACAAAAGTAGATGAAGATTCTAAGATTATAGTTTGTAATATAAATAACACTAAAATAGGGTTTGTTGTTGATAGTGTTAGTGATATTTTGAATGTTAAAGAGAATGAGATTCGTGAACAAGATGATGAGCTGTTTACAAAAATACTACATTTAGATGGTGGTAAAAGGTTGGTTTTATCTATGGATATTGATAAAATCATCTCTGATTAAGGAAGATTATGGCGAAAAAAGTTCTTATAGTAGATGATTCAGCATTAGTTAGAAAACAGTTGACTCAGATGATAGATACATTGGGATTTGAGATTGAGACTGCTAGAAATGGTAAAGAGGCTGTTGAGAAAGCTACTCAAACTCAATATGATGTTATAACTATGGATATAAATATGCCAGTTATGGATGGTTTAGAAGCTCTAAAACAGATTATGTCTAAAAAACCAACTGCTATTTTGATGATAAGTTCTTTAACAACTGAAGATGCTTCTATAACTATGGAAGCGTTAGATTTGGGTGCTGTTGATTATATCGCAAAACCAGGAACTATGAATGTTGGAAAAAGAGAGAATCTTGAAGATATTTTACAAAAGGTAAAAACTTTAAGTCGTATATCACCTAGAAGATTAAAAAGGAGAGCCTCCCGTTCTCCACTTAGAGAGAGACGAAGAGTTACAACAACTAGAGAGACTACACCACAAGTGGAGGAGATCTCAAACCTTAGTAGTGCTGATATAACAAAAGTTGTACTTATCGGTTCATCAACAGGTGGACCAGGTTTAATAGAGCAGATATGTTCAGCTTTACCAGCTAACTACAAATATCCTGTTTGTATAGTTCAACATATGCCTGAGCAGTTTACTAAAGCTTTTGCTCAAAGGTTAGATAGAACTAGTGCTTTACCTGTTCACGAATCTAAACAAAATATGGAGTTAATCCCTGGTAATATCTATGTAGCTAGAGGTGGAGTTCATATGAATTTTGCTAAAAAAGTATCTGGTAAGATTGTTATTCGTGAAGATAAAAACAAGGGTGATAACTTTTTTCAACCAAGTGTAAATGAGATGATGTTTAGTGCTATGAAAACATTTAAAGGCTCAGATCTTATTGGTGTTATTTTGACAGGTATCGGTGATGATGGTGCTGATGCTATGGTTGAACTTAGAAAAAATGGTGCTTATACTATTGGTGAGAGTGAAAATAGTGCTACTGTTTATGGTATGCCAAAAGAGGCTTATGATAGGGGTGGTGTTATGGAACAGTTAGATTTTATGCAGATCTTAAAAAAGATAGCTACACTTAAGTAAGGGGGATATAATGGCTTTGATTAAAAAACATACTCCACAAGTTGTTGAGGAGTTACCGATATTTTCTACACTTGAAGAGGCTATCGATTTTTTTGAGTCTTGTAAATGTAGTGATGATAGTGATTGTTTATATAAAAAAGATTATGCGATAGAAAATATCTCAAAATTTAATGGTGGTGGAGAGTATCTTATATCATATATAAATGATGAAGATGTTGATAAGAATCTATCTACAAAGATAGCATCTGTTGTCTCAAATATGGATCCAGAAGATGCTCCTATCGAAGCGATAATGGATCTTTTAAAACTTGATAATGCTTACATAAGAAATCTTGCTATATCAATCTTGAGAGATTTTGGTGATGTTATAAAATACTATATAGTTAAGTTTTTAATAGGTGATGATAGAGATTTAAGAATTTTCGCCATAAATGTTTTAGGTGATGTTGATTTTGCTGAATCAAGAGATATGTTGGTTGAACTTTTAGAAACTGAACAAGATATAAATGTAGCTATGACAGCTGTTGATTATATGGGTGAGATAGGTGAGGAGGAGGATATACCTCTTTTAGAATCTTTAAAAGATAGGTTTAGTGGTGATTATTATGCTGAGTTCGCAGTTGATAGTGCTATTAAACTTATAGAAGGGTAGTTGTATGGCATATCTTTTATCTAAAGAAAATTTCTCAAAAATAGGTGAGTTTATTTATAGAAAAAGTGGTATCTACTTAGAGGATGATAAACACTACGATAAGCTTGGAAAGTATATAGATAATCGTGCTGATGAGCTTGGTATAGATAACTTTAGAAAATACTTTTTTAAACTCCGTTTTGATGATAATGATGGTGATGAGTTTCAAGCTTTGATGAATGCTATCACAGTTAATGAAACATATTTTTTTAGGGAGAAAGATCAGTTTGAGGTTTTAGTAAATAGAATCTTACCTGAGCTAGATGAGGTTATCCCTAAAAATAGACCACTTAGAATCTTATCATCTCCATGTTCAACAGGTGAAGAGCCTTACTCTATGGTACTTCATATAGTTGAAGAGGGTAATGTTGTTGAGAGAAGAGATATTGAGATTGTTGGAATCGATATAGATTCAACAGTTATAAAAAAAGCAAAAATTGGTAAATATACTGAGAGATCAGTTCATGCCATACCTAAGAAGATTTTATCTAAATGGTTTGTAAAAAAACCGTTAGGTTATGAGCTATGTGAAGATCTACAAGGTACAGTTGATTTTCAAGTAGCAAACATTTTCGATAAAACACAGATGAGAAAACTTGGAAAATTTGATGTTATTTTTTCAAGAAATATGCTTATATATTTTGATGATGCTTCAAGAAAAGAGGTTGCTATGACCTTTTATGATATGTTAAATTCAGGTGGTTATGTTCTTTTAGGTCATGCTGAGTATATGAGTCGTATAGTATCTGTTTTTAATGCTAAGAAGATAGATAATACATTGATTTACCAAAAATAAAAAATAAAATTAAGGAAATAATATGCCATTAGTAATATTCGTAGATGATAGTGAGACAGCTTTAGCTTCAACAAGAATGGTGACAAACTCAATGCCGATAGAGGTTAAACAATATACAGAAGCTCAAAAAGCTTTAGCTGATATAAAAGGTGGTATGAAACCAGATCTAATCATAACAGACTTAAATATGCCAGTTATGAATGGTTTAGAGTTTCTTCAGGCATTAAGAGCAGAACCATCTACAACTAGAACACCAACACTTATGCTTACAACTGAAACAAAAACAGAGTTAAAACAGCAAGGTAAAGCTTTTGGTTTAACAGGGTGGATAGTAAAACCTTTCAATCCAGCACAACTAAAACAAGCTATCACTAGAGTTTTAAGACTTCCAGCTTAGGTCTTAGTGATGCTTGTTTTAAATTCGGTTGATAACTTACTAGAGCATATGAAAGATGTTCAAAATGATGTGATTGAACTTTCAAATAGCTCTTTATTAAAAATGAGTAACTATATTGAGAAAAACAGTTTAGAGGTTGATGAAGATATATCAACAGCATTACAATATCAAGATATAATTACTCAACAACTAAATGGTACTATTGAAGCAATAGATAGTATGAGAGAGTGTATGGAGATTTTTCTTGATAATGAAAATTTATCAGAAAATAGTATGCTTAAGCTACAAGATAGTTTAGGTAATGTGTTAAAAGAAGCAAAAGATAAAAAAAATAGGTTCTCAGGAAAAACTTCACAAGATGATGGTTCAAACGACGAGATAGAGTTTTTTTAGGAGATAAATATGGCAACAGTTATGGTAGTTGATGATTCAAAAACAGTTAGAAGTTATCACGGTTCTATCTTGAAGTCGATAGGGATTGATGTTATAGAAGCAGAGAATGGGATGGAGGCTTTAGAGAGAAGTTTAGGTTCCAAAATAGATCTATATCTAGTTGATGTAAATATGCCTGTTATGGATGGGTACTCTTTTATTAGTGATTTGAGAAAACAAAACGATAATAAAATAGTACCAGTGATTATGATAACTACTCAAGCTAAAGAGGAAGATAAGATAAAAGCTTACCAAGTTGGAGCAAATCTTTTTGAGACTAAGCCGATAAAGCCAGAACAAGTTAAAGCATATATAGATATCTTAGTGAAGAGATAGAGGGGGAAATATTATGGATCCATTATTAGAACAGTTTTTACAAGAAGCGAGAGAAAATCTAGCCTTTATCGATCAAAATATTGGAGAGATTGGGGGAGATGACCCTGAACTACTAAACTCTGTATTTCGTGCTGCTCATACACTAAAGGGTGGTAGTGGTATCGTTGGGTTTGAATCTATAAAAGAGATTACACACTACGCAGAGGATCTACTAGATATGCTTAGAGCAGGTAAGGTTGATTTTAAAGATAGTATGACTGAGAGTCTTTATGAAGCATTTGATGAGGTTATGAATCTTGTTGAAGCTGCCGAGGAGACTGGTGATATTGTTGATGCTGATGAGGATACTGTTTCAAATATTATACAAGCTTTAAATGATGAGATGGGCAAAACTAATGAGATAGATGATATTTGGGAAGTTCCATTTTTAATCTTAAGAGATAAAAAAGTAGCTATCAACCCACCACTATATACACTAAATGGTGTGAACTCTGCTAAAGCTATGTTTAGCAATGCTAAACCTAATCAAGGGTACTGTAATAACGAAAGCTTTTATGCGATACTTTTTGATGTAGATGAATCGTGTATGGTTTATGGTAATGATCCTCTATATACTTTATCTCTTTTAGGTGATAAAGTTCTAGGTGTTTATAGCTGTATGAGTGATAGTAATGCTAAGTCTGTGCTTAGTGGTATAGATGATGAAGAGGGTTTACTTCTTAAATCTCATATAGTAGCTTATGTAAATGCTACTTTTGAAGATATAGAAGATGCTCTATTTAACTTTATAGATGAGATACAGTTTTTACCACTTGATATAGAGACACTTCTTAGTATAGATGTTGGTGATGCTGGACATGAGATAGATTCTTTAAAAGAGTTAAAAGATATAGCTGAAGATTTAGATTTAGCTACGATAGTTGAAGAGGTTAAGTTATCTATGGAACTGATAGGTAACGATACACTCCAGTATGCTCAACTTCAAAGATTCTTAGATATAGCAGGTTTAATAGATGAAAAAGACACCTCTAAACTATCTGATTTCTTTAACAATATATACAAGGGTGAGGTTTATATCCCACATCTTAGTTCAGAATCTGATGAGGTTATAGAATCTAATGATGATTTAGAGTTACCTGATGAGTTAGAAACATTCTCTGACATAGAGGAGATTGGTGATATAGATGATTTTATCGAAGATGATTTAGATGAGATAGTTTTAGAAGTTGATGATGAACCTAAAGTTGAAGATCTTAAAGATGAAGTGGAGTTTGTAACAGAGATTGATGAGACCACTAAATCTGTTATAGATGAAATTATGAGACAACAGGTAAAAGCGATAGATTATGTTGAGAGTGATGATGATCTACTTAGAGTTATCTCTATTATGGATAGTTTGAGAAAATATTTTCCATCTATGCCTAGTAGTTTCTCATCAAAAGGGGAGATTTTAGAGTTTTTAAACTATGAACTTGGAATCGATGAGGTTGAGGAGGATAGTGTTAGTGTTGTTGATGAGACAACAACAGTAGAAAAAACTCCACCAAAAGAGGTTGAAGTTGTAGTTGAGCCAAAGGTTGAGGTAACCCCAGTTGAGGTTGCTAAGAAACCAGCTAAAAAAGTGGTTAAAGATGATTCTAAAAAGCCTGTTGTTGGTAAAACTGTAAAGATAGATCAAGAATCTATAGATTCCCTTATGAATGTAGCTGGTGAGCTTCTTGTTGCTAAAAACTCACTTCCATACCTAGCAGATAATGTTTCAGATATGACTCATGATGTGATAAAAAGGGAGATTATGGAGAAGTATATCTTCATAAATCGCCTTACAGAGCAGTTACAAGATCTGATTATGGGTATGAGGATGTTACCTATCTCTTATGTGTTTGATAGATACCCTAAACTTGTTCGTGATATAGCTAAAAAACTTGGTAAAAAAGTTAAACTTGAGATGGATGGTGGTGAGACTAAACTTGATAAAAATATGATAGAGATGTTAGCTGACCCTATGATTCATATCATGAGAAACTCTCTTGACCACGGTATAGAAACACCAGATGTTAGAGAGCAAAAAGGTAAATCACCTAGTGGAACTGTGACACTAAAAGCTTATGCCGAATCTGATAGAATTGTTATTGAGATTATAGATGATGGTGCTGGTATAAATGTTGATAGAGTAGCAAATAAAGTTCTTGAGAAAGGTTTAATGACCATAGAACAGATAGATGCTTTAAGTGAAGATGATAAAGCGGAGCTTGTTCTTTTACCAGGACTTTCAACAGCAGAGGAGATTACAGAGTTTAGTGGTCGTGGTGTTGGTATGGATGTTGTTAAAAAATCTATCGAGAGTTTTGGTGGTAGTATCAAGATTAGAACAAAAGCAAATCAAGGAACAGTGATAACTCTTGCGATTCCTGTTTCACTTGCTGTTACATCACTTCTTCATATTCAGATGAATAATATCCATTATGGAATCCCTATGGATTCTGTGTCTGAAACTGTGAAAATAGAAAAAGATGAGATAGAGTATCTACATAATGAGCCGTTTATATACCTAAGAGGTGAGGTGATACCTTTACTATTTATCAAATCTATGTTAGATGAAACAAAAATAGATACAGAACCTTTATCTATCGTGGTTCTTAATATAAAAGATAACCTTTTAGCTGTTGTTGTAAATGACTTTTTAGGTCAGCTAGATGTTGTTCAAAAACCTCTAGCTGGTATGATGGAGGGGCATCCACTATTTAGTGGAACAGCACTACTTGGAAATGGTCAAATCATAATGTCAATCGATCCTATTGGTCTTTTAGGTATCTCAAAAAAATTAAAAGAAAATATAAAAATTTCGTAAGGGTGTATTGATATGATAGATTTAATCGTTTTTAGTGTTGGAAACAACCGATATACACTCAATATTGATAATATTCAGAGGATTATTCAAGCTACTGAATTGAGTGATATACCAAACTCTCACCCATATATAGATGGTATGATGAGTTATGAAGATTCTGTTTTAAAAGTTCTAAATTTTCGTAAGCTTATAGGTCTTAAAACTTATGAGGAGGAGTTAAAAGTTCTTTTTACTAAACTAAAAACCTCTCACGAAGATTGGATAGGTGAGCTTATAAGTGCTGTTGATAATGGTTCAACTTTTACTAAAACAGTAGATCCACATAAGTGTGAACTTGGTATCTGGTTAGATAACTTTAACTCTTATGATGAGCGTGTCTCAACTGTGTTTAAAGAGTTGATGTTAAACCATAAAAAGTTACATATCTCTGGTGGTGATGCTATGGAGCTGTATAAAAAAGATAAAGATGGTGCTTCTGAGATGATAAAAACAGAGATATACGATCTTTATAACCAAACTATAAATAGTATAGATACTTTTATAGATGAGTTAGATATTGTCTCAAACTCATTACAAAAATTTCTTATATATGAAAATAGTGGTAAAAAGTTTGCTATAAAAGTGGACAAAATAGAGGATATAGCACATATAGAAGATGATAAACAGATAAGTTCTGATGAGAATCACCAAAATGAGTTTTTAGAGCTTGATGGTGTTTTAGAACTTGATGGATTTTTAGTAAATCTTATTAAAACGATAAATTTACCAAGCTAAGGATATATTATGGCAATAACATACGATGGAAACAAAGCTATATTTGAAGAGATAATCTATGAGGATGAAGTTATCCCATTTAGAGATTTTTTACAACAAAAGGCTGGTGAGGAGGTTGTGTTGGATTTAGAGAAGTGTGATGATATCCACTTAGCTATACTTCAACTTGTGATGGCATATAAAAAGAATTACGAATGTAGCTATAAGTTTAGTGAAGATGTAAAACTTTTTCAGAGAGTTTTAGAAGGTTTTGATACTAGTGAAAACTATTGTAATTAGTACCCGTAAAGGTGGTTCAGCTAAAACTACAACTGCTGTTAACATAGCTAGTGGTTTAGCTAAACATGGTTCAGTTCTTTTGTTAGATTTTGATACTCAAGGTCATGCTTCTATCGGTGTTGGTTGTGAGCCAAATGAAACTCTTGGTGTTCACTCTATATTTTTAGGTAAAACACTTAGTGAAACATTTATACCAACCATACATGATAACTTAACACTATCTCCAGCATTATCTTTTTTTGATGTCTATGAGTACTCTGATTTGAGAGGTGTTTTAAAAACCCGTTTTAAGGTGGAGAAGATAGCAGAGTTTTTTGATTACTGTGTGATAGATACACCACCAACATTTGATGCTTTACTAAAAAACTCATTAGAGGTGGCAGATAGTGTAATCATACCATTTGTACCACACCATCTAGGTGTTGTAGCTGTTGGTCAGATGCTTAGAGCATTATATAAAAGTAGTAACTCAAAAGATAAAGATATGGCAGATGTTTCGATACTCCCTGTTATGTATAATCCACACATCAACGAGCATAAAGAATCTGTAAAAAAAGTTAAAACTTCATTTGGTGAGGATAAGCTTTTATCACCTATCGGTGTAGATATTAAACTAGCTAAACAGTTTGAACTTGGCTCACCTATCATTTTAGATGAGAAAAGATCAAAAGGGTTAAATGATTATAATAGATGTGTAGAAGAACTTCTTAAGAGGTTTTCTTAAATTTTTCAGAATATATAAAAAAATATCTTTTAAAAGTTTAAGTGGTGCTAAGGTGAGCATAAAAAGGAAAAAAAGGTATAAAAATATGAATATATTGATAGTTGATGATAATAAAAACAATAGAATGATTTTAAGACTTCTACTAGAAGATTATATGGATGAAAACAGTGGAGTGGAGTTTACTCTTGATGAAGCTGAAGATGGTTCAGTAGCTGTTGAGAAGTGTAAAAATGGTAAGTTTGATATTGTCTTGATGGATATAATGATGCCAAAGATGGATGGTATAGAAGCTACTAAAATTATCCGTGAGTATGATAAAAAGATTATGATTATTGCTATTTCAGCTGTTGATGATTCTGTTAGAAAGAAGCTTATTTTAAATAATGGTGCTGAAGATTATGTATCTAAGCCTGTAAATGCTGATATTTTTATAAGTAGAATCACAAACTATATCACTTTAATAGAAGCTAGACAACATAAAAGAAGTAGATCAAAAGGGATAAATCTATTTTCTAATGAGATTTTTAATAGACATACCAAATTTATCATAAATTCAGATGATTCTCTCTCTGAATTTTGGGAGTATTTTTTACTTTTAGCTGAACATAAATGTGATGATTTAAGTGATGTTATTAGAACAATCTTTGCTCTTTGTGATATACAAAGAAGATTACATATAGATAGTGATATATATGTAGAAGAATCTGAAACATCAAAATATTTTACACTTATGAAGATAGATGAGATTCCAACTAAAATAGTTGAGCTAACACTTAAAAAGAATAACTTTAATGGAAAGTATAAGATTGGTTTTGGAAAAATATCTTTTGAATTAGATATAAAGTTTGAGGAGCTTGAAGAGTTAGTTGTTGATGATGAGGTTGTTATAGTTGATGAGGAGGTCGCTTCCCCTTTAACATTTACTAGATCTACTGAGTTAGAGGTTTTTGACTATATAGAGGAGGATGATCTATTTGATTTAGAGGAGTATGCCAACAAGTTGAACTCTATAATGTTGGTTGTTGGAAATGGTGATGTTACACAAGAGGAGGTTTTAGAGATATATGGTTATCTTGAAAAACTAGGCTCTATACTATCTATGTATAGTGAAGTGTATCCTATCTCTATGGCTCTATCTTCACTTGCTGTTGATATGTCAACACATATAGGTCAGTTTATAGAGAACTCTGAAGCTTTAGGACCAATGTGTAAAGCATTTAGTAACGATATGTCAAAATGGATAGAACAATCTTTCCACACAGGTGCCCCAAGTGCTGATTTTATGAACGATACGATTGTTGTAAATTGCCAAACGATCAGTGGTATGTTGAAAATGGATGAACAACCAGCAGAATCGGAAGATGATTTTGATGATATATTTGATTTTTAAGGATTTAGTATGTATAAAGTAAAAGTTGAAAATGCTTGTAGATGTTTTTTTAGAAGTGGATTGGCAGAGAGTTTAGATTTTAGTTCACAAGAGGAAGCAAAAAAAGAGGCTGAATCTATGATGGAAAAGATGGAATCAACATTTTGTAAAAAGCATCAGTTTGCTTTGGTTGAACAGTTTGGTGATTACACTATTTTTATAAAACCTAGAGGCTAAAAAATGTGTGCTGTTGTAACAGAAAAATATATAGATCCATTTACAGATTTTGGGTTTAAGTGGCTTTTTGGAAATGAGAAACATAAAAATGTTCTTATAGGTTTTTTAAATGATCTGCTAGAGGATTTAGAATCTAAAATAGTAGATATAGAGTATAGAAACTTAGAAAAACTAGGTCTAAATATATTAGATAGAAAAGCTATATTTGATGTTTACTGTACAGATGAGAATGGAAACCATTTTATAGTGGAACTTCAAAGAAGTAAACAAAAGTATTTTAAAGATAGAAGTGTTTACTATACTTCTTTCCCTATCCAAGAACAAGCACAAAGGGGTGATTGGGATTATAAACTTAATCCTGTATATTTTGTATCACTTTTAGAGTTTAATATGGATGATGATGAAAACTATATCAAAAAAGTATCTCTACATGATGAGTACACCAACAAAAAGTTTTTTGATAAATTAACTTACTACTATATAGAGATGCCAAAGTTTAAAAAAACAGAACAAGAGTTATCTAACCATTTAGAGTGGTGGCTATATGCTCTAAATAATATGACAGAACTACTAGAGATTCCACAAACATTTAAAAAAGAGAAATCTATAAAAGAGTTATTTGATATAGCAGAATTTTTAAAGCTAACACCAGATGAAAAATTTTCATATCAACAAGATTTAAAAGCAAGATTAGATTATATAAATGTGATGAAATATGCCAAAGAGATGGCTAGATATGAGGGGATAGAAGAGGGTTTAAAAGAGGG
>CAYLNF010000010.1:24873-26798 GCA_964385165.1 uncultured Sulfurimonas sp. | reverse complement strand
TCACTTAAACATTGGTATGCTTCATTACAAAGTTTAAACTTATGTTCAGCCTCTTTATCACCAGGATTCTTATCTGGATGATATTTTTTAGCCATAGCTCTATAAGCTTTTTTGATTGTTGATTTGTCCGCATTTTTAGATACTTCAAGTATTTCGTAATAGCTTAATTCTTCCATTTCATCTCACATTTGTAATTTTTTCGCAATTATACCTTTTTTGTAGTTTAATTTTAAGTATAATTTGGTTTATGAAATATATATTATTAATTTTTACCACATTTTTTCTATTTTTAGGTTGTTCTAAAGAGCCAAAAGTTGTTAAAAACACAACTTATATAAAAGAATTACCTAGAACAAAGCTTATAAAAACAGAGTTTTCAAAGTTACCAAACTGGGAAAATGGGAGTTATAAAAAAGCACTATATAATTTTTTATATAGTTGTAAAACATCAAAAACTAGAAAGTTGTATAAGAACCTTTGTAAAAAGGGAAAAAATTCAACTCTTAACCCAAAACTTTTTATAGAGAGTGAGTTTACACCTTATGAGATAATCTCAAAAGATGGTTTAGATGAGGGGCTTTTAACAGGTTACTATGAACCAGAGTTAAAAGGCTCACTCACTAAAACGAAAATATATAAATACCCAATCTACGAAACACCAAAAGATTTAGTAACCGTAGATTTAGGTTCAATCTACCCAAAACTTAAAGATTATAGATTAAGGGGTAGAGTGGTTGATAACAAGCTTATCCCTTACTACACTAGAGAGGAGAGTTTATCTAAAAAGATTCCAGCTAAGGTTATCTGTTATACAGATTCTAAAATAGATCTGTTTTTTTTAGAGATTCAGGGTTCAGGTAGGGTTACTTTAGATGATGGTAGAATTATATTTATAGGTTTTGATAATCAAAATGGGCATAGATATAGAGCGATAGGTCGTTACTTGGTAAAGATAGGTGCTTTAGAGATTCAAGATGTATCTCTCCAAACTATAAGAAAATATTTAGATGAAAATCCATCAAAAGTTGATGAAGTTTTAAACTATAACAAATCTGTGGTCTATTTTAAACAAAGAAAAAAACCAGCTTCAGGCTCATTAGGTGTAGAGTTGACACCGATGCGTTCAGTCGCGGTAGATAGAAGATATATACCATTAGGAGCTATGTTATATTTGAGTTCAACTATACGAGATAGAAAGATAGAAAGGGTTGTTTTTGCTCAAGATACAGGTGGAGCGATAAAAGGTGCTATAAGAGCAGATATGTTTTTAGGTCACACAAAAGAGGCTATGGAGATAGCAGGTGAATTAAAGTCACCTTTAAAACTTTGGATATTACTTCCAAAAAAAGAGAGATATGAATCATACATTAGAAAAATTTAACCGTTTAGTAGATGCTTTACAGGATCTACCCACTATTGGTAAAAAGTCTGCTACTAGATTAGCTTACTTTATGGTTATGAATGATAGTTTTGTGGGGATGAAAATATCACACGCCATAGAGGATGCTTTGGGTAGTTTAAAAAAGTGTAGTGCTTGTGGTGGTATGAGTGAAGATGAACTTTGTTATATCTGCTGTGATGAGCAAAGAGATGATAGGTTCTTATGTATCATAGAGAATGCTAAAGATATACTTCTACTTGAAGAAAATGGCTTGTTTGATGGTAAATATTTTGTGTTGGAATCTTTAGATGAGTTTAGTGTTGAGCATTTAGAAAATATGGTAAAGGGTGGGGTAGAGGAGATAGTTTTTGCTCTTACACCATCGATAGCAAATGATGCCGTTATCCTTTACATCGAGGAAAAATTGAAAGATTATGATTTAAACTACACAAAAATAGCGCAAGGTGTCCCAACAGGTGTAAGTTTAGAAAATATAGATCTACTCTCACTTACACGAGCTTTAGAGGATAGGGTTAGTGTTTAA
>CAYLNF010000010.1:0-24773 GCA_964385165.1 uncultured Sulfurimonas sp. | reverse complement strand
AAATATAGATCTACTCTCACTTACACGAGCTTTAGAGGATAGGGTTAGTGTTTAAAACACTAAATTACACAAAAAGGTGTTTTGATAGTTGTTTTATAATAAAAAAAACTAATTAAAAGATAAATACTATATAATGACACCAATATGAATTCAACTGTAATCAGGTAAAATAATGATAAATGCTAAAGAACTAAAAGCTATTACGAGTGAGCTGACACTTTTATATGTTGAAGATGAAGATGAATTAAGAGAGTCTCTTATTATGTATCTTGAAAAACTTTTTTCACATGTTACTAGTGCTAAAAATGGTGAAGAGGGTTTAGAAACTTATAAAAAAAATAGTTTCGATATAGTTGTTAGTGATATACAGATGCCAATAGTAGATGGTTTAAAGATGGCAAAAGCTATAAAAGAGATAAACCAAAATCAAGAGATCATTATAACTTCAGCATATAGTGAAACTGAGTATTTTTTAGATTCTATTAAAGTTGGTGTTAATGGTTATATTATAAAACCTATCGATTATACACAGATGAATCAAGAGTTATATAAATCAGCTAAAAATGTTATCCAGCGAAAAGAGAATATGGAGTATAAACTCCATTTAGAAGAGATGGTAACACAAAGAACAGAAAAAATTATCGCTATGGAAGAGGAGAAAGTAAGAAACTTTGAGACTACAATACTCTCTTTTATCGAGATGATAGAGGATAGAGATACTTACACTGGTGGTCACTCCCAAAGGGTAGCTACTTATGCTAAACTGATAGCACAAGAGATGGGTCTTAGTGAGGAGGATTGTGAGCTTATATATAAAGCTGGTATTATTCATGATATAGGAAAGATTGCTACGCCAGATACTGTACTTTTAAAACCTGGTAAACTTAGTGATTCTGAGTATGTTTTGATTCAAAATCATGTTAATGTTGGTTATAAACTTTTATCTAAAATCCCTATGTATGAGAAACATGCTAAGATAATTATCTCTCATCATGAAAGATATGATGGAAAAGGTTACCCAAATGGTTTAAAAGGTGATGAGATCCCGTTACTTTCACATATTTTGATAGTAGCAGATGCTTTTGATGCTATGACAACTAACCGTATATATAAGGGTAGAAAAAATTTAGAGTATGCTATAAATGAGTTAAAAGAGTTAGCAGGTAAGCAGTTTCACCCTAAAGTTGTAGAGAGTGCTGTTAATGTTTTATCAGATATAGAGATGCCAACAAAAGTTACTCAGCTACCAAAAACAGATATAGAAAAAGAGAGATATTCATACTTCTTTAGAGATCAAGTTACCGAGGCTTACAACATAGACTATCTAAACTTTATTTTAGAGCATGATATATTAAATGATGATTGTTATTATGTAAACAAATTATATCTACATAATTTTAACACTTTTAACAACTCTCATGGTTGGAATGAGGGTGATAGATTTTTAGATGATTTTGTTAAATATTTAAAAAATAGTTTCCCACAAGCTACAATTTTTAGAGTTCATGGTGATGATTTTATCTTATTAACTCAAGAGAATATTAAAATAGATGTAGATGCGATTCAAGATATAGATATACTTAAAAATCATAATATAACAGTAACAAATGAGAGCCTTATTATAGAGAAACAGAGTAGTGAAGATATAGAAAAATTAAAAAGTTTAATATAGGGTAGATGATGGATATAAACATCTTAATTGTTGATGATAATGATGATAATTTAAAAACACTTGATTTTTTAATCGATTCTATACAATTTAAAAATAGTGTAGTAGTAGATGTTATAAAAGCTGATAGTGGTAAAAAAGCTTTAGATATAGCTCTTAAAAATGAGATTGCTTTAATTATCTTAGATATACAGATGCCACAGATGAACGGTTTTGAAGTTGCTACATACTTACAAAAAACATCTAAAACAAAAGATATACCTATTATATTTTTGACGGCAGCATTCAAATCACAAGAGATGAGAGATAGAGGTTTACATATCGGTGCTGTTGATTACCTTTTTAAGCCTATCGATTCTGTTATTTTGATACCAAAAATAAAACACTATGTAGATTTTTTTATAACAACTCATGAACTTACAGAGATAAATAAAGAGTTGGAGAAAAAAATAGCGATAGCAATAGAGAAAAACTCTATGATAGAAGCAAGACTTCATCAGTCTGAAAAGTTGGCATCTATGGGTGAGATGATAGGTAACATAGCTCATCAATGGAGACAACCGATAGCTGTTATATCTATGTGGGCTAATAATATTATTGTTGATATAGATATGAATAATATAGATACAGATAGTTTTAAAGAGTATGCTTTAAAAATCAATGAACAAACAAAGTATCTTTCTCAAACCATAGATGATTTTAGAAACTTTTTTTCACCGAATAAAGAAAGTACACTTTTTGTATTAAAAGACAGTATAGATAAAACATTAAATCTTTTAAGTGGTAGTTTAAAAACATATAATATAAAAACAGTAGTTGAGATAAAAAATATAAAAATTTTCGCATTAGAAAATGAACTAACGCAGGTTATTTTAAATATTTTAAAAAATGCTAAAGATATATTGGTAGCCTTACCTAAAGATGAAAAGAGGTTGATTTTTATAAATGGTTATGAAGATAGTGAAAATACAGTTATAGAGATAGTAGATAGTGGTGGTGGTATCGCAGATGATATTATAGGTAAAATTTTTGAACCATATTTTACTACAAAACATAAATCTCAAGGTACAGGGATAGGTCTTTATATGGCTCAGTCCATAATAACTAGGGACTTTTTAGGTAGTTTAGATGTAAAAAATGTAGATTATAGTTATGAAAATCATAACTATAATGGTGCTAAATTTACTATAAAGATACCAATAGGAGAGATTAAAAGTGCATGAACATTATAATTTAAAGATAGAAAAACTAAATAATTATTATATAAAAATTTTTGCTATTGTAAGTGTAGTGATTTTTTTATCTTTATCTTTTAGTATCTATAATGAATATCAGCATCGTAAAGATTCAGTGTTAGAACATGCCAAAAACTCCTTTATAAAAGATCTTATGTTTAGAAAATGGGTCTCTAGTCATGGTGGAGTTTATGTTTTTCCAACTAAAGAGACACCACCAAATCCATATTTAAAAGATATAGAAAATCGTGATTTAGTAACAACAGATGGGCAAAGATTAACTTTGATGAATCCAGCTTATACATTAAGAGAACTTATGAATAAATTTGAGGGGATGTATGGAGCAAAAGGGCATATCACAAGTTTAAATTTACTAAATCCAAATAATAAACCTAGTGAATGGGAAAAAAAAGCATTAAAAAAGTTTGAAGATAATGGTGAATTAGATTATTATGAATTTTTAACAAAAGATAATAAAGAGTATATATATTATATGCATGCTTTAATTACAAAGAAATCTTGTTTAAAATGTCATGGTAAACAGGGTTATAAAGTGGGTGATGTTCGAGGTGGAATCTCTATTAATATACCTATGGATAAATATAATAATAATTTCTATAAAACTGTTAAGAAGATAGTATTTATATATATAATATTTTATTTCTTATCAATTTTAGGTCTTTATTATACTTATAGAACATTAAAAGAGTCTATTATAACTCAAGAAAGATTATATGTTGAGAACCAAAGAAAAGAGGAGATTATGCTTGCTCAATCAAGAAATGCTGCTATGGGTGAGATGATAAGTATGATAGCACATCAATGGAGACAGCCTATATCAGTAATAGCTATGTGGGCAAATAATATAGAAGCAGATGTAGATATGGAGGAGCTTAATGAAGATGATTGTAAAGATTATGCTTCAAATATTTTAGCACAAACACAACATCTTTCTAAAACGATAGATGATTTTAAAAACTTTTTTAGACCAGATAAATCTAAAGAGGATATTTTGATTAAAGATGTTATGGAAGATTGTTTATCTGTGGTAGAGAAAAGTTTACAAAATAATAATATTAAAATTATTAAAAATTATGATAATTCAACAGAGTTAAATATCTATTCAAGAGAATTGTTACAAGTTTACATAAACATCATTAAAAATGCTAAAGAAGCATTACTAGAAAATGGTGTGAAAGATGCTCAAATTGTTATAGATATATATGAAAATAAAGATAGTGTAATTACGGAGATAAAAGATAATGCTTTAGGTATTAAAGATGATGTTATTGTAAAAATATTTGATCCATATTTCACAACAAAAGGTGTAAAATCTGGTACAGGATTAGGTCTATATATGTCTAAAACTATAATTGAAAAACATCTAAATGGTGAGATAGAGGTAGAAAATATAGATAATGGTAGTTGTTTTAGAATTATTATTCCAAAAGTGTAGGGAGTTGAGATGAATCCAGAGATTAAAGAGTTAAAAGAGAGAGTAAAAGAGTTAAATATTCTGTATTGTGAAGATGAAGATGAGATGAGACTTGGAAGTAAACTTTTTTTAAGTAAATTTTTTGTTTCGGTTGATGATGCTAGTGATGGTAAAGAGGGTTTAGATAAGTTTAAACAAAAAAAGTATCAAGTTGTATTTACAGATATTATGATGCCAAATATGGATGGTTTAGAGATGTTAAAAAATATAAATGAGTTAGATAAAGATACTTTTACTGTAACTTTAACAGCGTCAGAAGCTAGTGAAGAGAAGATAAAAAGAGCATCAGATCTTTATTTCAGAAAACCGATAACTTATGAAAATATGATAACGGTTATGAAAGAGATAGTAAATAAATTTAATTTATAGAGGTTTAAATGGATAAAAGAATAAAAACAATTTCATTACTTAGTATATTATTTATCATAATAAATATAATTGTGTATTCTCTTACTGAGCTTAATAAAGATCAAAGGATTCAGGTATCATTAGATTCTCATCTAAATAAATTAAAAACAAACTATGAAGTACTTTTATTTCATCAAAAACAAGCTGCTGATGCTGCTTATAAATCAACAATAGATAAAAAATTTGTTATCGATATTTTATCAAAAACAAAAACAGCTTCTAAAGAGGAGATGGATCAGTTAAGAGATGAACTAGCAAGAAAGTTAAAATCAAAATATAAAATTTTACATAAATTAGGTATTTTGCAGTACCATTTTGTATTACCAAATAATATAGTTTTTTTAAGAATGCATAAAATAAGTAAGTATGGTGATGATCTTAGTAAAATCCGTTATAGTTTTAAATATGTAAATGAAACACATAAAGAGGTACATGGTTTTGAACATGGTAAAACAGCTCATGGATTTAGAAATATTTACCCAATCTTTGATGAAAATCATAACTATTTAGCTTCTCTTGATATATCTTTTTCAAGTAACTATTTACAAGAGTATTTGATAAATGTCAGTAAAATGCATACACATTTTTTAGTAAATAAAGATATTTTTAGTGTAAAAGCTTGGAATAGAGATGATGTTGTTTTAAATTATATACCAAGTTCAGAAAATGAAAATTTTATGATGAGTATTAAGCATAGTGATTATGAAAAAAAGCATATTATAAAAAACTTAGAAAGACTTAAGCCAATTAAAGATGATATTTATGAGAAAATGGCAAAAGAGAAAGAGTTTAGTGTATATACTCAGTATGATGGTAAAGCGATTGTAGTGTCTTTTTATCCTATAAAAAATATTAAAGATAAAAAAACTGTTGTATGGATAGTATCTTACGATGATGATAGTTTTATTGATCTAACTATTAAGATGTATTATGGTGTTAGAACAGCTTCCTTTATACTATTTTTAGTTTTATTATATTTTATATATAGGGTTTTAAATCAAAAAGAACTTTTAGATATACAAGTTAAAAATAAGACAAGAGAGTTAGCTAAAAGTGAAAATGATCTTAAATTATTAAATGAGAATCTTGAACTTACTATTAAACAAGAGGTTTTAAAGAATCAAGAAAAAGATAGGCTATTATATCAACAATCAAAAATGGCAGCTATGGGTGATATGATAGGCAATATAGCTCACCAATGGAGACAACCGATAGCTATTATATCTATGTGGGCTAATAATATTATTGCTGATATTGATATGGAAGAGATAGATAATGAGAATCTAAAAGAGTATGCCAATAAGATAAATGAGCAAACGATACATCTATCTCAAACGATAGATGATTTTAGAAATTTTTTCTTACCAACTAAAGAGAAAAAATCATTTATGCTTGAGGATAGTGTAGATAAAACTATGTCTCTTTTAAGTGCCTCATTTAAAACACATAATATAGAGGTGACTAAGAATATAGAGAGTATAGAGATATTTTCTTTAGAAAATGAGTTTACACAATCTATACTAAATATCATTAAAAATGCTAAAGATGTTTTAGTAACACTAGACAAAAGTTCTAAAAGATTAATCTTTATCAATATTTATAAAAATGGTCTATATGTAAATATTGAAATTATAGATAATGGTGGTGGTATCGCAGATGATATTATAGATAAAATATTTGAGCCATACTATACAACAAAACATCAATCACAAGGTACAGGGATAGGTTTATATATGACAGAGACCATTATAACTAAACATTTAGATGGAAATATATATGTTGAAAATGTAGATTTTGATTATGATGATGTAAACTATAAGGGTGCTAAATTTACAATTACTTTACCATTGATTAAGGAAGTTAAATGATACTAAAAATAGTATTTACTTATATAACAGCACTCTTTATGTTAAGTGGATGTATGTATAAAACAGAATTAGATATAAAAGAGTTGGGACATAAAAAAGATGTTTTAGAACTTAAATCTATAATGGAAGAGATAGATGTTGTTGTTTATGATAACTCAAAAAGTGAGCTAGAATTAGATAATGTAAGAAGAAGATATGCTATAAATCTAGCTCAAAAGATTAAAATCTTGACCACTAAATCAAAAACAATCTCAGATGATGAGCTAAAACAAACTATCGCTCCTGAAAATATAGGTAAGTTTCATAAATATATGGAAGAACTTAGTAAAAATGGTGATGCTATATATGAGGTAGCAAATAACTATGAACTGAAAAAGCTTGATAAAAAGATAGATGATATGAAGCAAACTTGTGTTAGTTGCCATACAAATGTTAGGGGTTACTAATGGGTAATATTATAAAAACAATTTTTGTAATATTGGTTATACCTACACTATTATCTGCGATAGATATAAAGCATAAAGATACAACATTTAGTATAGGTGGACGGATACAACTTGAAAATATTTTTGGGTGGCCAGAGGGTAGTCATAGTGCTAAAAGTATCCCACTAGATTCTGTGGGTGAAAATGGTCAATTAAGTATGAATGCTAGATATAGTAGAATCTGGGTAAAGGCTATAACACCAACTGAATATGGTGTAGCTAGAACATTGATAGAGACAGATTTCGCAGGGGTAAAAGGCACAGAGGTAAATACAAACTCTCATGGTTTAAGATTGAGACATGCTTATACACAGGTGGGTAATTGGACTATTGGTCAAACTAACTCAGCTTTTAATGCTTATGTGACTTTAGATATATTGTTTACTGCGATTGATGATACTTTTGTTAGACAACCTCTAGTTAGGTATAGTTATGAGGGTAAAAATATCTCTTATGATATATCGTTTGAGCAACCAGAAACAACCCTTATAGATTCCAAAGGGGAGATAATAACACCGCAAGATGATGTTTTACCAGACATTATAGCTCGTGTTATATATTATCCAGAGTGGGGTGATGTTGCTTTATCTTTGATGGGAAGATATATAGTACAAGATCATGCTACACTTAGTGATGGTACAGAGTTAAATAGTAAAGATACAGCTCTGGGTTGGGCTACAAACTTCTCTACACGGGTAAAAACATTTGGTTTAGATGATATCCGTTTAGGAATACATTATGGTGTTGGTATGGGTAGGTATTTGGCTTATGATGCCTATGCTGCTGGTTCTATTAGTGATACTGGTGAGATAAAGTTACAAGAATCTTATGGTGCTAATATCGGTTATAGACATCGGTGGAATAAAAAGTTAAGATCAACTATCTCTTTCTCTTATGCTGGTACAGATAATAATAGTGATGGTATGATAAATTTAGATAAAGTAAATAAAAATGTCCATTCTTCACAAATAAATCTACTGTGGATACCTATACCACACTCTTTAGTTGGGATAGAGTATGCTGATGCTACTCGTGGAGTTGAGAGTGGTGTAGAGAGTGATATAAAGATGGTAAATCTACTTTTTAGATACGATTTTTAAGAAAGTGATATTTGGAGTAATATGAGTATTTTAAAAAACTTACAAGAGAGAGCCAAAAAATTCTCTATTCTTTATGCTGAGGATCAAACAGAATTGAGAGATTCTGTTGTAATGTTTTTAGAGAAGTTTTTTAGTGTTGTTGAGTATGCTAAAGATGGTTCTGAAGCTCTTCAAAAATATAAAAATGGTCATTATGATATAGTTTTGACAGATATTCAAATGCCAAATATGGACGGTTTAGAGTTATCAGATGAGATAAAAAAGATAAATCCAGATACTCAAGTTATTATATTATCAGCATTTGATAATAAAGATTATCTACTAAATGCTATTGAGATAGGTGTTGATCATTATATTATGAAACCTATGAATATGAACTCTATGACATCAACACTTTTAAAAAGTATAAAAACACTAGAGTTAATGGATGAGCTTGAAAAACATAGAGAGATTATTATAAACCATTCAAGAAATTCATCTATGAGTGATATGTTGTTTTATATCTCTCACCATTGGAGACAACCGTTAAATGCTATTGGTGTAGCTATACAATCACTTCCTCTTATGTATGATTTAGGTAAACTTGATAAAGATATGTTAAATAATCAAGTTAAGATTAGTATGGATATTATCCAAGATTTATCTACATCTTTAAATCAATTTAGTTCATTATTTAGTAGTTCAGAAAAAGATGATTTCAATCCTATATCTGCGATAAAAGAGATCTCAATTCTTTTAGAAGATGCTTTTAAAAATGATAATATAGATATATCTTACTATTGTGATGAGATACCTATAAATGTAAGTGGTGATATATCTGAATTTAAACAAGTTATCTTATCTATACTTAACAACTCTAAAGAGGCTATCCATAATGCTAAAGAGGCTAAAAAAATAGATTCTGGAAAGATTGTTTTTAATGTGTTAGATGATGAAGATGGTATTACTATTATGATTTATGATAATGGTGGTGGAGTAGAAGATAATATAATTGATAAGATTTTTGATCCATTTTTTACAACTCATAATATAGCAGATAAAAAAGGTTTAGGTTTATATATAGCTAAAATGATTATAGAACATAAATTAGGTGGAGAACTAAAGATAGAAAATTATGAAAATGGTTTAAGAGTAGTTATAAAATTACCAAAATTTAGCTCATAGTATATTATGAGCTAAGTTTAAAAGTTGAGGGTCTAGTTTATATGGCTGGTTTGCCACCTCTTTGATAGATTTGTAGTTAAGTTTACTATCATTATAACAGATGATAGAATCATTTTTACCCTCTAATAATCCATCAATAGCTTGAGTTATAAATTTATAAGCCATCAATCTATCTCTAGTTGTTGGGTTTCCACCCCTTTGTGTATGACCTAGTATAGTTACTCTAGATTCTATACCTATCTTATTTTCAAACCACTCTGAGATCTCATCACAAGATTGTTCGATTCCCTCAGATACAACGGCGATAAAGTATCTTCTACCATCTTTTTTTTGTTGTATAAAATCTTGTTCAAACTTTGTTAAATCATAGTTTTTTTCAGGGATTAAGCATAGCTCAGCACCAGAAGTTAAAGCAGATACTAAAGCTAAATATCCACAATCTCTACCCATAACCTCTATAACAAATGCCCTACTAAATGATGAAGCAGTATCTCTAATAGAATCTAATGCTGAGTTTATGATTCCAAGAGCCGTATCAACACCTAAACAATACTCTGTTCCTGTTATATCGTTATCTATGGTAGATGGTATCCCAGCAAAAGATATAGCGGTCTCTTTATAAAATTTGTCTATACCTCTAAAACTACCATCACCACCTAAAACTACAAGCTTATCTATCTTATGTTTTTGTAGATTCTCTTTAGCTATTGTGCGATATTTTCGTTCCATAAATCTTTTTGATCTAGCAGAACCTATCTTTGTACCACCACGGTTTATGATTCCAGATACATCACTATATGAAGCTTTATATATTTTGTTATCTATTAAACCCTCATAACCATCATATACAAAATATGGTGTCATACCATTTTGTAAACTATACTCCACAAAATGTTTAATAGCTGGATTCATACCAGACACATCACCACCAGAACATAAAATTGCTATATTACCCATAAAGCCTCTTTTGATTATTTTATAGAATTATATTATGTTTTTAATACTCTTGAGTAAAAATGATGGTAAATGTCGATATTTTATTGTGAGTTTGTAGTATTAAAATTTATTATAATGAATTGTTTGGTAACATAGGGATAAATTAATGAGGTGCTTGATATGAAAAACTTAACTATTAAACAGAAACTATTTGTTGTAGTATTCCTCCCCTTGTTATGTTTTTTATTTTTTTCTGTATCATCTGTAATTGATAAAAGGGATGAGGTTAATAAACTATCTAATGTTGAAATATATCTAAAGTATTCTATCTATGTGAGTTCACTTATCCATGAATTACAAAAAGAGAGAGGGTTGAGTAACGGTTTTTTAGGTAACCATACAAAATTTAAAAATAAATTAGATGTTCAAAGAAAAAATGTAGATATAGAGATAGATAATGTAAATAATTTTATATCAAAATATATAATATTAACAAAACTAATAGTTTCTGATAAAATTATAGATAAAAATGAGCTAAATAAATTTAGAAAAGATGTCGATAGTCTTAAGGTTATAGCACCTACAAATATGAACTTTTATATACAAAATATTGAAAAGCTTATAAATAATATCTCAAATATAGCACTTGTTAGTGATGAATTTAGACTATCTCAACTATTATCATCATATATTGACCTAATTAAAGCAAAAGAGTTTGCTGGTGTTGAAAGAGCATTGTTTAGTTATGCCTTTAGTTCAGGTACATTTACAGCTAAAGATTTTACTATTTTTAACACATATCAAACATTATATCAATCAAATATAGATAATTTCAAAACTATGACACTTCCTGAGACAAGATTAGAGTTTAAGAAAATTATAGATAGTGGAGCCTATAATGATGTTGATGAGTTTCAAAAATATATCTCAAATAAGATGGTTAAAAATGAGATACTATCAACTATAAAAGCTGTTTCAGGTTATGGTGGTTTGATTCATAACTTTAAAAACTATGTTTTAAGAGATAACGATAAATACTATCATAGATTTTTGGTTGATTACAAAAAGCTTTTTAATCTAATAAGCAACTATAAACAATTAAAGTGTAGTGAGGGTGAATTAAAACTTATAGATATGATTGAAGTTACATTCAATGGATACAAAAAAGATATAGAGATGCTTCATAATTTAAAAGTAAGACCATCAATCTCTGTTCTTGATAAGCTTGTTATTAGAGATGATGCTCCAGCTATAAAAGCGATAGAAAAATTATCATCTAGTGTTGTTGGTATAAAAGCAGATCAATGGTTTGATACTGCTACATTATGGATAAACGAACTAGCTAAACTTGAGAATAGCTTAGCTAATAATCTTCTAAAAGTGATAGTTAATAAAAAAGATAATGTTGAGAGATCATTAAACATAATAGAATTTTTTATAGTAATATTACTTTTAGTAGTTTTATCCCTATCTATCGTGATTATTAACGATATCTTATCTAAATTACATATTTTAGAGAGGGGTCTTGTATCATTTTTAGATTATTTAACAGGAAGAAAAGAGAAGTTTAGTTTATTAAAAGTATCTGGTGGTGATGAATTATCATCTATGGCAGAGGTTTTAAATGAGAGTATGAAACAAAATGCCAACTATGTAGCTCAAGAGGTTGTAAAAAGAACTAATCAGATAGAGATAGCAAACAGAGCAAAATCAGATTTTTTAGCAAATATGTCTCATGAGATAAGAACACCATTAAATGGGATTATGGGTTTTATAGATATTTTATTTAAAAATGAAACTGATAAACAAAAAAGAGATAAATTAAAGATTATAAATGAATCGGCAAGCTCTCTACTTACTATCATTAATGATATATTAGATTTTTCTAAAATAGAGCAAAATAAGCTTCTAATAGAGAAACACCCTTTTAATATAAGAGATACATTTAACCTAATTGTTGAACTATTTTTTGGTAAAGCTAGAGAGAAAAATATAAAGATAGATATATCTATTGATGAGGCTTTACCAAATAGAACCATAGGTGATATAACCCGTACAAAACAGATCTTCTCAAACCTTTTGAGTAATGCTATAAAATTTGCGAATGAAGATTCTACAATAGTTGTAAATATTAACTATATAAAAGATAAAAATGAGTTGTATTGTGAAGTTATTGATAATGGTATCGGAATTGAAGAGAGTAAGTTAGATTCTATCTTTAACTTATTTGAACAAGAGGATAGTTCCACAACTAGAAAGTTCGGTGGTACAGGGCTTGGTTTATCGATCTCTAAAGCTTTAGTTGAGATGATGGGTGGTGAGATAGGTGTTAGTAGTGAGCTGAATGTTGGTAGTAGATTCTTTTTTAGTATCCCTTTAGTTGAGGTTGAAGATGAAGATATAGTTGATGATGATATGGATATTGAGAATATCTCAGTTGATGGTAAAGTTTTGGTAGTGGAGGATAATAAAACTAACCAGATGCTTCTTACTATGTTGCTTGATGATTTAGATCTTGATGTAGATGTTGTTGATGATGGCTCTAAGGCAGTAGAAGCAGTTAAAAAGGTAAAATATGATTTAATTCTAATGGATGAAAATATGCCTATTATGAATGGTACAGAAGCGACAAAAATTATTAAAACGATAGATGTTGCTAAAGATATACCTATCATAGCTGTTACAGCAAATGCTCTAAAAGGTGATAAAGAGAGATTTTTAGAGTATGGTATGGATGATTATATCTCTAAACCTATCGATTCTAAAGAGTTAGAGATAATTATAAAAAAATATTTAGCTTAATGAGGGTTATAAGAGTTGTACGATTTTAATGAAGTTCATCAATATAGTAAATACTTAAATATACTATATGTAGAAGATAATAGATGCTCAAGAGAGGAGTATAGCAATATATTCAAGATTATGTTTAAGAGTGTAGATTTAGCAGTTGATGGTGTTGATGGTTTAGAAAAATATAAAGAGTATAAGAGTAAAAATGGAAGTTTTTACGATTTAGTTATCACAGATATAAATATGCCAAGAAAAAGTGGTATGGAGATGATTAAGGATATTGTAGCTATCCATAAGAATCAAGCCATCGTTGTTGTATCTGCTCATGATGATCCAGATAGACTTATAGATATGATAAATCATGGTGTAGCTAGTTTTATCTTAAAACCTATAAAAACACAACAGTTGATATTGATATTTTTTCAAGTGTGTAAAAATATTTTTAACCAAAAACTTCAAGATGATTTTTTATTACAACGCTCAAAGATGACAGCTATGGGTGAGATAGTAAACTCAATGTCAAGAGGTTGGAGAGAACCATTAAACAACATATCTCTAAAAGCAAACTCTATCTCTTTAGCTAGTGAGATGGGTGATAAGATAACTGATGAGATGATTAGTAGTTGTAATAAAGAGATTCAAGATGAACTAAAAAAATTTGAAGATAGTTTAGATAATTTTTTTAATAAAGTGGAGATGTTGAGGTTAAAAGATAATAAAGCTAGATAGCTTTTTATCTTTTAGAGTTTAAAACTTTTTTCCATAGAAGATTCTATATCACTTTTATCTAGTTCACCATTTACAAAAAGCTCATTTGCTAAAACACCTTGACCTAAAAGCATATCAGCACCATCTTTAAATGTTATGTTTTTAGATTGTGCTAGTTTTAAAAATGGTGTTAGTTTTCCATAGATAGCATCTGCTACAAATTTAGTATTATCTAGTAAAGATTCTATCATCTCTAGTGGAGCAGGTAACTCCTCATCTTTTAGACCAGCACTTGTAGTATTTACTACTAAATCATACTTTTTAGTAGTAAAATTATCCCAGCTATAAGTTTCACAACCTATCTCTTTAAAGTAAGCTAATCGCCCCTCACTTCTATTTATAACACTAACTTTTATATCATCTTCTAAGAATCTAGTAGCTAATGCCTTAGCAGTTCCACCAGCACCTAAAATAAGTATGGTTTTAATATTGCCAAACTCTTTTATAGCAAACATAAAACCATCAGCATCTGTGTTGTAACCTATAAGCTTACCATTTTCATTTATGATGGTGTTTACTACACCAACTTTTGAAGCAAAACCTCTTATCTCATCACAAGCTTTGTAAGCTTCCTCTTTATGTGGAACAGTTATGTTTGCTCCACTAAGTTTGAGGTTAAAAAAACTCTCTCTTAGTTTTGTTCCATCTTTTAAGTGAACTCTTGTGTAACAAGCATCATAGTTTAGGTTTTTAAAAACAGAGTTGTGCATTAGTGGTGAGCGAGAGTGTGATACAGGGTCGCCAAATATAGCAAAAAGTTTCATTATTTATCTTTCCTATCTAAATCTTCAAGTGAGTGAATTAAAGCACCAAGTTTATTTTTAACTTCAAGATATTCAAGCTCATTTACACTATCTGCTACGATTCCAGCTCCAGCTTGTAAAACAACTTTATCATCTTTTACCATAGCAGTACGAATTGTTATGGCACTATCCATATTTCCATCAAAACCAAAGTAACCAATACTTCCACTATAAAAACCTCTTTTTAGACCTTCATACTCAGCTATAAGTTCCATAGCACGAATTTTAGGAGCTCCTGTCATAGTTCCAGCAGTAAAAGTTGCCATAAAAAGATCAAACATATCTTTATCATCATCTAACTCTGCTACAACATCAGATACTATGTGCATAACATGGGAGAATCTCTCTATGTGCATCATATCTTCAACTTTAACAGTTCCAGTTTTTGCGACACGACCAATATCGTTACGACCTAAATCTATAAGCATAAGGTGTTCAGCTAACTCTTTAGGGTCTGCTAAAAGTTCCTCTTCAAGCTCTTTATCTCTCTCTTTAGTTGAACCTCTTTTACGAGTTCCAGCGATAGGGCGAAGTAAAAGCTCCCCATCTACAAGTCTAACCATAACTTCAGGAGATGAACCAACGATATTAAAATCTTCATACTCCATTAAAAACATATATGGTGATGGGTTTTTAGTTCTAAGGATTCTATAAAAACTAAATGGATCAACTTTTATGTTTCTAGTGAAACGGTTTGTCATAAGAATCTGAAAAACATCACCACTTTTTATCATCTCTTTAGAATCTTCTATCATCCTAAAAAACTTCTTTTTAGAGTGTCTAAAACTACCCTTATCATCACCTATATTAAAAACTCTATGTTTATAAGTGTATGTACCTTTTAAAGAATCTTCAATAGAATCAAATCTGTAATTAAAATCTTTTAGAGTTGAGACTAAAGTGATTTGGTGATTTTTATGAGAGTAGATTAGAATCATTTTTGGAAGTATTAAATCTAAATCAGGTGTATTTAACTCATCCTCTAAGTTATCCATACTAGAACCTAGTTTTGGCTCAAACACCTTAACCATATCATACCCAATATAGCCGATAAAACCATCAACATAACCAACTTTTAGATTTTTACAAGCCTCTTTATAGATTTTTGTGTCTATATTTTTGTAGTAGTTTTTTAAAAATACAAAAGGGTTTTCCTCTTTTTGGTGTTGAACACCATCAGAATCTGTGGAGATAGTTTTATCATCTATATATTGAAGTCTCTCTCTTGCTCCAATACAGATGAAACTATAATTACCTTCACTTTGTCCAGCACTTTCAAAAAGATAAGTGATCTCATCTTTAAACATAGATTTCATTTTAGAATAAACGGCGATAGGAGCTAGTTGGTCGAGAGTAAATTGCTTAGAGTATATCAAGAGTAAGCCTTTTAGATTTGTTTAACTCCCCAAGAGAGGAGATTTTTTGTTATAGTTTTATTAAGAAAGCACCGGGTTCAATGTTGTTTCTTATGTTTCTACGAGCACTTTTTGCTTCTCTTTCTGTTTGGAAAGGACCAACTAAAACTTTATTTAGTGGTTTACCATTTCTCATAACTTTATGATAAGTGTAAGAGTAACCTCTATCTGTTATAGATTTTAGAAACTTTTTATTTGGAGCATACTTAGAGAATGAACCAACTTGTATATAGTAAGCTGAAGTAGCAGGAGTTTTTTGAACTCTCTTAGGTGCTGGTTTATGTATAACTTTTTCTACAACTTTCTCAACAGCTTTAGGAACCTCTGCCTCCATATCTTCAATCGTTTGAATATCAGCTAAACTCTCTTGCTTTAATTTTTGAGCTATGTTATCTAAATTATTATTGTTTTTAGTATCATCCTCAACAACAGCAACATCCTCAAAAAGAGCATCCTCTTCAGGGATAAGATCATAAGCTGCTTTTGGTTCAGGTGGTAAAGCAGCTTGTGGAAGATTATCTGTACCATCTGATGTAAATGTATTCATTAGCATCACAACTATTATTAAAACAATACCTAAAGTAGCTACTGCTAAAATAATTTTCTTATTATAAGTAGTGCCTGCGCCTTTGTTTAAAATAATATCATTTAATTCGTTTTTTTCTTCCATAATCTTACCCTTTTTATTTTACAATTTCTGATGATGAACCTAGATTACATATGTTTTGACCATGAAGCTCCACGCTCTTTAGCATAAACTTCGTATGGTAAAGTTAGTATATTATATTCAAGTGGCATATCATCATTTGGAAACATTTTCCACTGTTTAGGTTGTTTTGCTGCTAGTTTCATACTTAACATTTTACCAAGTTGAATAGCCTCTCTTAGAGTTGTATGACCCTTATGGATATAAACATGAAGATGACCTTCAGTTTTTGTTTTATAAGCTGTAAAGTTTATAAAACCCTCTTCACGGAGAAGTAGTTGAGCTTTATGGTAAAAACGCTCAGGATCTCGCCCATTATAATCAATAACTATATTTTCAACTTTGTTATGCTTGTTTATAAGAGAGTGAGCAACAGTTATCTCACCCTTTATATGTTTGTTGATTATAGATTGATTTAATGTAGCATCTACTTTTTCAAATTTGTTATAAAAAGTACGACCTTTGAATGATATTTTTTCAACTACCGTATCTTTTTTTTGCCAATAGTGGTCGTTTACAATTTTAATAAGTTTTAGATCCATCGCTGTCATATCTTTACCTTAATAAGTTGGTTGGTTATAAATTACAAAGTTTTGAGCTAAAGCTTTTAACTCTTCTTTAATACTAGCTTGAAGTTCAGTGTTATTAATATCATCAAGAACATCAGCCATTTTGTTAGCTATAAACTCAAACTCTTTCTCTTTCATACCACGGCTAGTAAGTGCTGGAGAACCAACTCTGATACCTGAAGTAACAAAAGGGCTTCTAGTTTCACCTGGAACAGTGTTTTTGTTAATAGTGATACCAGCATTACCTAAAGCAGCATCAGCATCTTTACCACTAATCTCACGACCTACAAAAGATACTAAGATAAGGTGGTTATCAGTTCCACCAGAAACTACATCATAACCTCTTTTAACCATAACTTCAGCTAGAACTTTAGCATTTGCTTTTACTTGTTTAGCATACTCTTTCCACTCAGGAGAAAGGTTGTATTTGAAACCAACAGCTTTAGCAGCGATAACATGAACAAGTGGACCACCTTGAAGAGCAGGGAAAATAGCAGAGTTGATTTTCTTAGCTATATCTTCATTGTTAGTCATAATCATACCACCACGAGGACCAGCAAGTGTTTTATGTGTAGTTGTTGTAACAACATCAGCATAAGGGAATGGGCTAGGGTGTTCACCAGCACATACTAAACCAGCAATATGAGCGATATCAGCAAAAAGGATTGCTCCAACTTCATCAGCTATCTCACGGAATTTTTTGAAATCAATTTCACGAGCATAAGCAGAAGCACCACAAACGATGATTTTAGGTTGAACAATTTTAGCTATATCCATAACTCTATCGTAGTTGATACGACCATCAAGCTCAACACCATAAGTAAAACTAGAGTAGTTTTTACCTGAAAAAGATGGTTTTGAACCATGTGTTAAGTGACCACCATGGCTTAAATCCATACCTAAAAGTTTATCACCAGCTTTTAAAAGAGCAGCATAAACAGCACCATTTGCTTGAGAACCTGAGTGTGGTTGAACATTAGCAAATTTACATCCAAATAGTTCACAAGCTCTATCTATCGCTAATTGTTCAACACTATCAGCATATTCACAACCACCGTAGTAGCGTTTAGCAGGGTAACCCTCAGCATATTTGTTTGTAAAAACTGAACCCATAGCTTCCATAACTGCTGGAAGTGTAAAGTTTTCAGAAGCAATCATCTCTAAATGGTCAGTTTGACGCTCTAACTCTTTTTCACATAAATCAAATATTTCACTATCGTATTCTTTTAAAAAACTCATTGTATAAAATTCCTTGGTTATAATTGTTGAGATTATACTGAAATTATATTAATAAATGACTGAATAGATTATAATTTAGGGTGCTGGATTTAGATTCTAATGTGTAAAAATGGTGATATTTACACATTAGAGGGGAATTTAGGAAAAGGATTACTCCTCATCCTCACTATCTTTTTTATCACTATGAACAGGTTTCATAGCTGGAAATAGTAGTACATCTCTGATAGAGTGTTCATTTGTTAAAAGCATAACAAGTCTATCGATTCCGATACCTTGACCAGCTGTTGGAGCCATACCATAACTTAACGCATCGATAAAATCTTCATCCATCTCATGTGCTTCATCATCACCAGCATCTTTAGCTTCAACTTGACCTTTAAATCTCTCATATTGATCGATAGGATCGTTTAACTCACTAAATGCGTTAGCTATCTCACGACCAGCTATAAATAGCTCAAATCTTTCAGTGATAGCAGGGTTATTATCATCTCTTCTAGCAAGTGGAGAGATCTCAACAGGGTACTCTGTAATGAAAGTAGGGTCGATAAGTTTTTCCTCTACAAATTCATCAAAAAGTTCACCTTGAAGTTGACCTAGATTCATACCTGGTTTAACAGTAATATCTTTTGATTTTAAGAACTCTATAATCTTCTCTTTATCATTTGTTACCTCTGCTGGAACACCACCAATAGTTGTTAAAGATTCTATAAGTGGAATCTCTCTAAAGTTTTCAAAATTAACTTCCATATCACCATAAGGTAGGTAAGTTGGTAAATCTAAATGTTCAAAAAGGTATTGAAAATACTCTTTTGTTATTTCGATTAGGTCTTTGTATGTTTTATATGCCCAGTAAAATTCTATCGAAGTAAACTCTGGATTGTGAGTTGCGTCCATACCTTCATTTCTAAAGTTACGGTTTATCTCAAATACTGCTTCAAATCCACCAACGATTAATCTTTTAAGGTAAAGTTCAGGTGCGATTCTAAGGTATCTATCTATACTTAAAGCGTTATGATGAGTAACAAATGGTTTAGCATTTGCTCCACCAGCGATAGGGTGCATCATAGGTGTTTCAACCTCTAAAAATCCTTTATCTTCAAAGAATCTTCTAGTTAAAGAGATAACTTTTGAACGGATTTGGAAAGTTTTACGAACTTCAGCATTCATTATAAGATCTAAGTATCTTTTTCTATATCTAATCTCTTTATCAGTTACACCATGAAATTTTTCAGGTAGTGGAGAGATAGCTTTTGTTAAAAGTTTAAACTCACTACAATGAAGTGAAAGTTCACCTTTACCAGTTACGAAAGGGTAACCAGAGATCTCAACAATATCACCAACCTCTATAAGTTTTTTAAAAATAGTGTTATAGTAACCCTCAGGAAGATTATCTCTAGCTACATAAACTTGAAGCATACCACTTTCATCTTCTATCTTGATAAAACTAGCTTTACCCATGATTCTAAAAAGTTTGATTCTACCACTTACTGTATAATGACGATGCTCATCTCTTTTACTCTCTTTATCAGCTATATCAGAGTTTACATTTAAGTATTTTCCGATAGTTGTGTTTCTCGCTGAATTATTTGCGTATGGATTAAATCCTGCCTCTTTTAATAATTCTGATTTTTCGATTCTTTGTTGTATAAATTTATTTTCAAAAGCCAATATATTTCCTTTATTTTAATTTTGACAATCTTTACAGATTCCGTAGATTTGCATAGAGTGATCGCTCATTTTAAACCCTAACTCTTTAGAGATTTGGTGTTGCCTATTTTCAATCTCCTCATCAACAAACTCGGTAATATTTCCACATTTAGTACATATCATATGGTCGTGATGTTCTTTAGCTCCAAGCTCATATTTTTTACCTTGTGCTCCAAATGAGAGAGATGTTACCATATTTGAATTTTCTAATAATGATAGTGTTCTATAAACAGTAGCTATCCCAATTTTTAAATTTGAGTAGTTTTTTTGTATCAGTTGGTGGAGAGATTCAGGAGTTAGATGCTCCTGAGAGTTATATAAACATTCCAGTATAACTTCTCTTTGTATTGTGAATTTTAATGGTGGTTGATTTTTTTTAAGAAGTGCTTTAAAACCATTTAATAGTTCTTCATATTCAACTGTTTTGTTGTTAAAGTTTGTTGTTATGTTGGACATCTATTCATTTCCACTTTGAGTGATTGATGATAAGTTCTTCTCTAACTCTTTTTTTGTTTTCTCAACAAACTCTTTAGTTGAGTTTTCTATAACATCATTGATGCCAGATTCTAAACTTTTTTTGTGCTCACTAACTTTTTCACTCATATCATCACTCATCTCAACAGGATCTAGTTTCATGATATAAGCACCAGTTTCAACTAAGATAGGGAACAAAACACTATTTGACATATAGTTATCTATGCTATCTTTAACAGCTTTTACATTATATGTAGCGTGAGCAATAACAGCAGCAATTAGGAAAAATTTACTAGCACCAAAAAGGAATCCTAAGATTTTGTCAACAGGTCCTAAACCACTTACTAAACTAAGTTTTTTAAAGATTATCCCTAGTAGAATCATCGCTAACCAAAAAAAAGCTAGTGTTGTTATGAAACCAGCAAAGCTTATAGCAGCATGACTTTCAAATTTAAAAATCAAATCACTAAGATATTGACCAACTTCATCACCAGCTCTTGATGCTACAAAAATACCACCAATAATACCAACTAACCCAAAAACCTCTTTAAAAAAACCGTTTATGATACCTTTTAAACCTAAAAATAGGATTATTACAGAAGCTACTAAGTCGAAATAATTAAACTCCATTTTCTATCTCCGAATACATTTGATCTTTTCCTCTCTCTTTTGCTATATATAAAGCTTTGTCTGCTCTAGCTAGTAGTGTATCTGGTGTGTCATCATTTTGTAATGTTGCTATACCTACACTAATCGTTACATTTATAGTTTTACCTTTATAGATAAGTTTACTCTCTCTTATATATGCTAGAAGTTTTAAAGCTATCGCTTTTGCTTCTTTATATCTAATATTATCAAGAACTATAACAAACTCTTCACCACCAAATCTATAAATTTTATTATAGTTTTTTAATGTTTTTTGTATGATGTTTGCTATAAAGATCAGAATCTTATCACCCGTAATATGCCCATAAGTATCATTTACTTTTTTGAAATCATCAATATCAAGTATAATTAACTGATGTTTATCTTCCTCAAAATTGTTGTTTAAACATATATTTTCTAAGTGTGTTGATAATGCTCGTCTATTAAAAACTTTTGTTAAAGCATCTAAGCTAGATTCTTTTTTCAAAGTTTTTATCTGTTTAGATAAACCAACTATTGTCTTGTTAGCTTCTTGTATCTCATCAAACATCATATTTTGAATATTGTTAAGTTTATCAACAATGACAGGTACATCTATATCTTTTTGTTTACATGTAGCTAAAATCTCTTTTTGCATTTTAGCTAACTCTTCAAATCTATGGTTTGTATGCTCATAAGATGATAAACTTTTGTTTGCTACATCTTCATAATCATTTTTAATATCATCAACACTACTCTTATTTTGAAGAGTTGCGATAGTATTTATAGAATCTTTTAGATACTCAATAGTCTGCTCTTTATCTCGAATCTCTTTACTATCAATCTTTTCTAGTAGTTCATCGTAAATATTTAATGTAGTAGATTTTAAACTATCTTTCATCCAGTATTCCCATAAAAAATTGTGTTATTATACATCTTTAATCATAAATATAGCTTTTATCTATGATTATTTACTTAAATCATAGTTAGATAAGTGTTATTTTAAAATCTTTTAGGTAAAATGCGAAAAAAATTATAAACAAGGTTTTATTATGAGTATCTGGAGTCCATCAAGTTGGAGAAATAAACCAATTTTACAACAACCAACTTACCCTAGCCAAGATGAGCTAAATAGAGTTCTTTCTGAGTTAAAAAATTGTCCACCACTTGTTTTTGCTGGGGAAGCTCGTTCACTTAAAAACCAATTAGCAAATGTTGCTAATGGTAAAGCTTTCTTACTTCAAGGTGGTGATTGTGCTGAGAGCTTTAGTGAATTTCATGCTGATAATATAAAAGATAGCTTTAAAGCTATGATGCAAATGGCAGTTGTTATGACTTATGCTGGTGGTTTACCAGTTGTTAAAGTTGGTCGTATGGCTGGTCAATTTGCTAAACCTCGTTCAAGTAATACTGAGATTATAAATGGTGTTGAGTTAGATTCTTATCGTGGTGATATTATTAATAGTGTAGAGTTTACAAAAGATGCTCGTACACCAGATCCACAAAGAATGATGAAAGCATATAACCAATCATCAGCAACATTAAATCTTCTTCGTGCTTTTGCTTCTGGTGGTTTAGCTGATCTACACCAAGTTCACCAATGGACACAAAATTTTGCTCACCAAGGTGCTGTAACTGAAAAGTATGAGGCCTTAGCAGAGGAGATTGGAAAATCTTTAAAGTTTATGGAAGCTTGTGGTGTTACATCTAAGACATACAGAACATTAAGAGAAACAGATTTTTATACATCACATGAAGCTCTTTTATTACCTTATGAGGAAGCATTTACTAGAAAAGATTCTATAACTGATGAGTGGTATGATACATCAGCACATATGTTATGGATAGGTGATAGAACTAGACAACTTGATGGTGCTCATGTTGAGTTCTTAAAAGGTGTTAAAAATCCTATCGGTGTTAAAGCTGGTCCATCTATGGATCCTGAAGATTTAGTAAAACTTTGTACAACACTAAACCCTGAAAATGAAGCTGGTCGTTTAAATGTTATCGTTAGAATGGGTGCAGGAAAAGTTGGTGATGGTCTTCCTGCTCTTATAAAAGCTGTTGAGAGAGAGGGTTTAAATATTGTATGGTCTTGTGATCCAATGCATGGAAATACAATTAAATCATCAAACAATTATAAAACTCGTCCTGTAGATGCTATATTAACTGAGATGAAAGAATTTTTTCAAGTTCACAAAGCTGAGGGAACTTTTGGTGGTGGTGTTCATTTAGAGATGACAGGTAAAAATGTTACTGAGTGTATTGGTGGTTCATTTACTGTAACAGAAGAGGATTTATCTTCTCGTTACCATACTCATTGTGATCCTCGTCTTAATGCTGACCAATCTTTAGAGTTAGCTTTCTTAATAGCAGATTCTTTAAAAGAGGGTCAAAAATAGACTGCCCACTTTGTGGTAATAAAGGGAAACCTTTTTACCACTCTAAAACTACTAAATATTACAGATGTGATGTTTGTTTTGCTATTTTTGTAGATAGTTCTAATATACCAGATTTAGATACAGAAAAAACTCATTATCAGCAACATAATGATGATGTTGAAGATAAAAATTACCAAAAATTTGTTTCCCCTATAACTTCATCAATATTAAAAGATTTTAGTTTAGATTCTAAAGGTTTAGATTTTGGAGCAGGTACAAGTGCTATTGTTACAAAAATTTTAAATGATAATGGTTATGATGTAAAATCTTACGATCCATTTTTTCATAATAACACTAGATTACTTGATGAAAAGTATGATTATATAGGGTGTTGTGAAGTTATAGAACATTTTTCTAATCCAAACAAAGAGTTCCATCTTTTTAAAAGATTACTAAAAGAGGGTAGTAAGCTTTACTGTATGACTGATATTTATGAAGATAGTATAGAGTTTGGTAAATGGTATTATAAAAATGACCCTACACATATATTTTTTTATCATATAAAAACATTTGAATGGATAAAAGATAATTTTGATTTTAAAAGTGTGGAGATAGAGAAAAGATTAATCACTTTCTCTAATTAACAGTTAGTATATAAAAAATTATATACTAACTGTTATGTTTGGTTATTGGAATGAAGTTCCACCATCTATAACGATAGCCTGACCAGTTAACCATGAAGCAGCATCTGAACATAGGAAAGCACAAGCACCTGTTAAGTCGGTAGCATCACCCATTCTACTAAGTGGAGAACGGTTTACAACTTCTGCTTTTACCTCTTCGTAGTTAGGGAAAGCTTTTAGCGCATCAGTATCTATTGGTCCACCACTTACAGCATTAACACGGATATTTTTCTCACCAAGTTCAGCAGCAGCAT
>CAYLNF010000009.1:0-27614 GCA_964385165.1 uncultured Sulfurimonas sp. | reverse complement strand
CGACACCAGCATCTTTATAACTAATTTGACTCATTTGAAGACTCCGTATTTGGTAGATCACATTTATTAGAGATAAGACATAATGGACAGAAATTTACAGCACCAGCAATTAACGGAATAATACCTAAGAAAAACCAGAAATTACCAGTAATTACACCAGTTACAATAAGTGCTAAACCAAGAGCGATACGAAAAACTCTACAAAATTTTCTAATTTTGTTGAAATCCATTTGAATACCTTTATATTAATATAAAATTTTTCTAATTATATCCATAGTTAAGTAAAATTAATCCAAATATGCTAAAATCCATTTCAAATATAAGGAATTTAATATGAAAAAATTTATCTATAATGAAATGATGGTTCATATACCTCTATGTACGAACAAAAAACCAAAGAATATTTTAATAATTAGTGATAACGCTACTGGTTTAGAAGATGAGATTAAAAAACATACGGTGATAGATTTTAAAACTATACCAGCTACACTTGATGCTCTTCGTGAAGAGACAGATTCTACTTATGATGTAGTGATTTGTGAGATGGATGGGGATGCTGCTGTTGTAGCACATATAAACCGTGTATCTAAAGATGATGCTCAGTTGGTTATAAAACACGATTCATTAGATAATACACAAACAAATAAAGTTTTAATGCAAGTTTTATCTAACTACTATAAAATTATTATGCCTTATAATATTGGCGATAACTCAACTGCTTTACTAACTTCAAAAGAGTACCATCCAACAGCTGATATTATTTTACAAAGAGCAGATATGATTGATGGTTTAGAGTATTATAATTGTGACATACATATAGCATCTTTTGCTATGCCTAACTATATCCGTAAAGAGTATTTAGGAATTATTAAAAACTAATGGCATTTGAGTATGCGATAGCCTTAACGGGTGGTATAGCTACTGGTAAAAGTACAGTAGCATCATTATTAGCATTGAATGGTATGAGAGTTATTGATGCTGATTCTATATCTCATAAGATTTTAGATGATTCTTATATTTGGGTTGGTGAGACTTTTGGTCAAGAGTATCTGAATGGTTCAAAAGTTATCCGTGAGAAACTTGGAACTTTAGTATTTTCAAATAGTGAAAAGAAAAAAGTTTTAGAGGATTTTTTACATCCAAAAATAAGGGTTGAGATAGAGAACCAAAGTATTAAACAAGATAGTTTTAAATTTCCTTATCTTATAGATATTCCACTTTTTTTTGAAAATGGGGCTTATAATATAAAAGAGAGTGTTGTTGTTTACACTCCAAAAGAGATTCAACTAGAGCGTTATATAAAAAGGAATGGTTATTCACAAGAGGAATCTTTAAAAAGGATAGCTTCACAGATGCCGATAGATGAAAAAAAATTTAAAGCAACTTGGGTTATAGATAACTCTAAAAATTTAAAACATCTTCAACAAGAGTGTGAAGAGTTTGTTGATAAAATAAAGGCGAAGTATTTATGAAAGTGTTTAAATATAGTGCTAGTGGTAACGATTTTGTAGTTTTTCATTCAGACGAAAAGATAGATAGAAGCTCTTTAGCAGTAGAGGTTTGTCATCGTCAAGATGGTGTAGGTGCTGATGGACTTATAGTTATTGTTCCTCATGATAAATATGATTTTGAATGGCAATTTTATAACTCTGATGGTAGTACAGCAGAGATGTGTGGAAATGGTAGTCGTGCTTGTGCTCATTACGCATTTACACATAATTTAGCTCCAAAAAAAATGAGTTTTTTAACTGAAGCTGGTGTTATAAATGCTGAAGTTGATGGTGATATGGTTTTAAGTGAACTAACACCACCTAAGATCTTAGAAAAAGATATATCATTTGGTGGAAAAGATTGGTGGAGATTAGATACTGGTGTTCCACATATGGTGAGTTTCACAAATGATATAGAAAACTTTGATATTTTAGAAGCTAGAGAGTTAAGATATAAATATAATAGTAATGTAAATATAGCTTTTGTAGATGGTGATAACCTTAGAGTTAGAACTTATGAAAGAGGTGTAGAGGATGAAACTCTAGCATGTGGAACAGGTATGGCAGCATGTTTTTATAGAGCATTATTAGAGAAAAAAGTTAGTGATTCGATAAAGGTTTATCCTAGAAGTGGTGAGACATTATATCTTGGTATGAATGATAGAACGATAACTTTTAAAGGTAAAGTAAAAAATACTTTTGTGACAGAGTGGAACTAAAACTACTAGATTTTAAAATCTAGTAGTTTTATAATCATTTATAGACCAGCTGCTTCAACTATTTTAGCTTGATGATCAGCTATAAGAGGTTCTACAACTTCATCAAGAAGTCCACCACTCATAATCTCATTCAAACGGTATAGTGTAAGGTTGATTCTATGATCACTTATACGGTTTTGAGGATAGTTATATGTACGGATTCGTCCACTTCTATCTCCAGTTCCTACTTGTGCTGCTCTTTCAGCTGCATTTTCAGATTGTTGCTCTTGCATCTCTAAGTCATAAAGTCTCGCTTTTAAAACTTTCATAGCTTTTTCACGATTCTTATGTTGAGATTTTTGATCTTGATTCGTCACCACTAAACCAGTTGGTAAGTGAGTGATTCTTACAGCAGAATCGGTAGTATTTACCGATTGCCCACCACAACCAGATGAACGCATAACATCTATTTTAAGATCTTTATCCTCTATGGTAATCTCAACATCATCAACCTCAGGCATAACTGCTACTGTGATTGCTGATGTATGAACACGACCTTGAGATTCTGTTGATGGAACACGCTGAACACGGTGAGTTCCACCCTCATATTTCAATCTACTATAAACCTGTTCACCCTTAATAAGGGCAGTAACCTCTTTATACCCACCAGAATCTGATGGTGATGTACTTATAAGCTCTATCTTCCAACCACGAAGGTCAGCATAACGAGTATAAGCATCAAAAAGATCTCCAACAAAAATCGCAGCTTCATCACCACCAGCACCAGCACGAAGTTCCACGATGATATTTCTATCATCATTTGGATCCTTTGGTAAAAGAAGTAGTTTGATCTCTTCTTCTATTATCGGCTTTTGTGGTTCTAACTCTTTAAGCTCCTCTTTAGCCATTTCGCCCATTTCAGCATCACTAAGCATCTCTTTAGTATCAGCAATATCTGAGATTAAAGTTTGATATTCTCTAGCTTTTTCAACGATTGGTAAAAGATTTGATTGTTCTTTGGAGAGTTCTGTCATCCGTTTGATGTCAGAAGTTATATCAGGTGAACTTAGCAAATTGCTAAGTTCTTCATAGCGATTGATAAACGGTGTAAGTTTATCTGCTAACATTTCTTGTTAGCCTTATATAGCGTTTACAGCTTTATGAAGACGACTAACTTTTCTAGCAGCAGTCTCTTTTTTAAGGATACCTTTACTAACAAATTTGTGAATTTGTTGGTTAGCTACTTTTAATGCTACTGTTGCTTCTTCTTTGTTACCTGCATCGATAGCAGAACGAACATCTTTAACGATATTTTTAAGACGAGTTCTATAAAAACGGTTACGCTCTGTACGAACGATAGTTTGGCGAATTCTCTTAATTGATGACTTGTGATTTGCCATGTATGAGTCCTTCTCATTAAATTTAAGTGCGAAATTCTATCTTAACCATAATTAAAGTTAAGTTAAAGTGAAGTTAAAAGATAATATTTATAGAAAATATGCTAAATTATGTTAAAATACCCCATTAAAAAATTGGAAATATTATGAAATTATTTGGAACAGATGGGGTTCGTGGAGAAGCAGGTTCATTTTTGAGTGCTGAACTTGCTATGAAAATAGCTATGGCTGCTGGTATATATTTTAAAGCACACTCAAAAACTAATAAAATTTTAGTTGGTAAAGATACTAGAATTAGTGGCTATATGATAGAAAATGCGATAGTCGCTGGTTTGACTGCTATCGGTTATGATGTGATTCAGATAGGTCCTATGCCAACACCTGCTATCGCTTATATAACTGAAAATATGAGATGTGATGCTGGTATAATGATAAGTGCTTCACATAACTCATTTGAAGATAATGGAATCAAATTTTTTGATGCTCACGGAGATAAATTATCAACAAATATAGAAGCAGAGATAGAGAATATATTTTTTAATAATGATAAACTAGTGGAAGCACAATGTGTTGCTAAAAATATAGGTAGAGCAAAAAGAATTGATGATGTTATAGGTCGCTATATTGTTCAGCTTAAAAACTCTTTCCCTAGAGATCTATCTCTTCAAGGTATGAGAATCGTTTTAGATACAGCAAATGGTGCTGGTTACAAAGTTGGTCCAACTGTTTTAGAGGAGTTGGGTGCTGATGTTATAGTGATTCACGATAAACCAAATGGCTTTAATATTAACGAGGGTTGTGGTGCTTTACATACTAAAGAGTTATGTGAAAGTGTTGTTAAATTTAGAGCAGATTTAGGTGTGGCACTTGATGGTGATGCTGATAGACTTGTGGTTGTTGATGAAAAAGGTGAGGTTGTGGATGGAGATCATCTTTTAGGTGCTTTAGGTGTTTTTATGAAAAATAGTGGAACACTTAAAGGTGATGGAATCGTATCAACAGTTATGAGTAATCAAGGTTTAGAAGATTATCTTTGTGAAAATAGTTTAAAACTTTATCGTTCAAATGTTGGTGATAAATATGTTTTAGAGATAATGAATAAAGAATCTATAAATTTTGGTGGTGAGCAGAGTGGTCATATTATAAGTCACGATTTTGCTAAAACTGGTGATGGTCTTGTGAGTGCTTTACAAATTTTAGCTCTTATTATCAAAAGGGAGAAAAAAGCATCAGAAGCTTTGAGACCTTTTACGTTGTATCCTCAAAAACTTGTAAATATAAATATAAAAGTTAAAAAAGATTTAGATAAAATTGATGGATTAAAAGATAGACTAGTAGAGTTAGATAAAAAAAATATTCGCCATCTTATCCGTTACTCTGGTACAGAGAATAAACTGAGAGTGTTGTTAGAGTGTAAAGATTCTAAACAGATGAATAAAGCTATGGATAGCTTGATAGAATTTTTTGAAAAAGCTTTAAATGGATAATAAAAATTTACGCTTTAGTGCGATACTGCTTTTTTCACTTGTTGGAATCTTTATAGTAGATCAAAATATAAAAACACTTTTTGTAGATGGTTTTAGATATTACACAGACTGTATAGATCTTATTTTGGTTTATAACAAAGGTGTAGCTTTTTCTATGTTTGCTTTTTTAGCTGAATGGTTGAAATATATTCAGTTAGTGTTAGTTAGTGGTGTACTTATATATATATTTACTCTAAAAAAATTATGTTATGCCTTACCAGCTGGTATCTTACTAGGTGGGGCTTTTTCAAATATATATGATAGGTTTATCCATGGTGGTGTTGTAGATATGGTTTACTGGCACTGTGGATTCAATTTTGCTGTTTTTAACTTTGCTGATGTAATGATAGATGTAGCAGTTTTGTGGATATTAGTATTAAACTTCAAAATTAATCTTTGTAAAAGCTAATTAAAAGCAGATTTTAGATAATATTGTCGAAAATAATGGTTAAATTTAACTAAATAAGATAAAGATGATTAAAAGGAATATAATGGAAATCAAATCAAACAAAATAGATGGTGCTAATGCTGAAATCACAGCAACAATTTCAATGGATGAAGTTAATGCTAACTTAGAAAAAATTGCTAAAAGTTTAAGTAAAACTGCTAATGTTCAAGGTTTCCGTAAAGGTAAAGTACCTGTTTCAATCATTAAAAAACAATATGGTGAAAAACTTGTTCAAGATGCTGAAGCTGAAGCACTTCGTACAGTATTAGAAAAAGGTTTAGAGGAGATGAATATCTCTAACGATTCTCTTATCGGTGAGCCAAATATTTCTAAATTTGATAAAACAGAAGATAAAATTGATATAACAGTTAAATTGGCTATGAGACCAGCTATTGAGCTTGGTGATTACACTTCTATGGTTAAAGATTTTGAAAAACCAGTAGTTTCTGATGAAGCAGTTGAAGCAAGAATTATGGATATAGCTAAAAATCAAGCTCCATTAGTTGATATTGAAGAGGATCGTGCTTTAGAGAAAGATGATTCAGCTTTATTTGACTTTGAGGGTTCTGTTGATGGTAAACTTTTTGAGGGTGGTTCAGCAAAAGATTTCTCATTAGTTATCGGTTCAGGTCAATTTATACCAGGTTTTGAAGATCAAATGATTGGTATGAAAAAGGATGAAGAAAAAATTATTAAGGTTACTTTCCCAGAAAATTATGGTGGAGATTTAGCTGGTAAAGATGCTGAATTTAAAGTAAATCTTAAAGCTATTCAAACTAAAGGTGAAGTGGCATTAGATGATGATTTAGCTAAAAAATTACTTCCAGGTGAAGATGATGCTGATTTAGCTAAACTTAAAGAGTTAGTAAAATCTCAAATCGAAAATGAAGAGTTAGCTAAACTTTATAATGATGAGTTAAAACCAGCTTTATTAGAATCTTTTGTTGAGGGTCTTAAATTTGACTTACCAGAGTTTGTTGTTGAGCAAGAGATAGATATGGCTCTAAATAAAAAAGCTTCAACAATGAGTGAAGATGAGATTAAAGAGCTTCGTGAAGATGCTGAAAAACTAAAAGAGCTTCGTGAAACTTTCCGTGAAGATGCTGAGAAAAGTGTAAGAGCTACATTTATCATTGATGCTTTAGCACTTGCTGAAAATGTAAAAGTTGAAGAGCAAGAAGTTATGCAAACTATCTATTATGAAGCGATGCAAACTGGTCAAGATCCTCAAAAAGCTTTTGAGAGTTATAAAGAAGCTGGTTATATCCCTGCTATCCAAATGTCAATGGTTGAAGATAAAGTTCTTTCTGGACTTTTAAACTCTAAAATTAAAGAAGCATAATTTATGAGTTATATCCCTTATGTAGTAGAAAAAACAGGTCGTTCAGAGCGTTCTTATGATATTTTTTCTCGTCTTTTAAAGGATAGAATTATTATGCTAAGTGGAGAGGTTAACGATCAAGTTGCCTCTACCATTGTTGCGCAGTTCTTATTTTTAGAGGCAGAAGATCCAGAAAAAGATATATATTTTTATATAAATTCACCTGGTGGAGTTGTAACAGCAGGTATGGCTATATTTGATACTATGAACTATATCCGTCCAGATGTGGCTACTATTTGTATCGGTCAAGCAGCTTCTATGGGTGCTTTTTTATTATCTTCTGGTGAAAAGGGTAAGAGATATGCTCTTCCTCATGCTAGAATTATGATTCATCAACCTTTAGGTGGAGCACAAGGTCAAGCAACTGATATTGCTATTCAAGCTGAAGAGATTCTTCGTATGAAAAAAGAGTTAAACTCAATTTTGGCTAAAAATACAGGTCAAACTATTAAAACTATTGAAAAAGATACTGATCGTGATAATTTTATGAGTGCTAAAGAAGCTTGTGAATATGGTATGATTGACGAAGTTTTAATTAAAAATGATAAAAAATAGTTAAGAAGGGATAAAATGGCTGAATCGTTAAGAAGTAGAAATCGTCGTGATGCAAGTGGTACAAGGGCTACAAGAGCTAAAGCTTTTGATGTAGATACTCCTTCTGATGATATTGAAGCCTATTCCAAAGATGTCCTCCGTGCATTATTAACAGATGGTTTACCTGCTACTCCAAACAATTTTTCTTTATATTTTGATAGACTTTTAGAGAATAAAAGTGAGTTTTTCCGTAAACAAGTAAAAAGTATGCTTGAGTTAGAAGATAGTAATGATGATGAAAATATGATTATGCTTGAGCAGAATCTAAAACATGGTTTTGCTTCTATGAAAAATCTTCTAGGTGTTACAGCTAATCTTTACAAAAATATGTCATTGATGACTAAGATACTTGAAAAAAGAAGAAAAGAGCTTTTAGCAAATACTGAAAAACAATCAGCTATGAGTGTAGCTGCCTCTTTAGAGGGTGATATCTCTAAATTAAATGGTATCTTAAAGAAACAAAGTTCAAGTATGAAAACTATCTATGATGAGACTGCTCAGATAGTTAAAAATGTTGAAAAAGAGACCATATTTGATAATAAATATGGTGTTTATAATAAACGATACTTAATGATTAGAATCGAAAAAGAGAGTAGTTTAATAAAAGAGTTTAAACATAAAAGCTCACTTATTATGATTGAGTTATCTCGTGATCTAAAAGCTAGTGTAAATAATGAAAAAGCTTTAGTTTTGATGACTAGAACGATAGCAAGATTACTTCTAAAAACTTCAAGAAGAAGTGATACTGTTGCTTATTATGGCAATGGAAAATTCTCTATGCTTTTAACACATACAAATATTGATAGTGCTAAAAAAGCTTCTGAGAGGTTGTGTGATTTGGTTTCAAATAGTAACTTCTTTTTAGGTGATAGAGAGATTACACTTAAAATCTCTATTGGTATTACAGATGTTTCCCCTAGTGCCTCTGTTGAGGAGATTATAGTTAGTGCTATGGATGGTATAGAGAATGCCTATGCGAATAAATCACTAGATTATGCTGTCTCTTTAAGAAAATAATACAAAGTAATACAGATGAAACTAAAAATAGTAGAATATCCAGATAAAAAATTAAAAGAAAAATCTAAAAAAGTTGAAAAATTTGATGAGAATTTACATGAACTTTTAGATTCTATGTACCCTATAATGATAGATACAAACGGTATAGGTTTAGCAGCTATTCAGGTAGCTTACCCTTTACAAGTTTTGATTTTAAATATCCCAAATGAAGATGGTGAACAACCGTATGAGAATCTACTTGAGATAATAAATCCAGTAATTAAACAGAAGAGTGGTGAGACAATCTATCAAGAGGGTTGTTTAAGTGTTCCAACTTTTTATGAAGATATAAATAGATTTGAGAAGGTAACTATTGATTATCAAGATAGAGATGGTAAAAAACACACTATAAGTGCTGATGGTTTACTAAGTATCGCGATACAACATGAAATAGATCACTTAAATGGTATTTTATTTATCGATAAATTAACATCATCAAGAAGAAGAAAGTTTGAAAAAGAGTATAAAAAGATGCTTAAGGATAGAAAATCATCTAAATAAGATGACAATATGTCATAAACTTTACTTTATAGATCTATTTTAGTTAAAATCATTAATCTTCTAGTTAAGGTTTTGGTTATGAAAAAAGTTTTTTGTGCCACATATGAGGGTATTGACGCTAAAGTTGTAACTGTTGAATCTACCCTCACAAAAGGGCTTCCATCTTTTACTATTGTTGGTATGGCATCTACTGCTATATCAGAGGCTAAAGAACGATCTAAATCAGCTCTACTTTCAAATGATTTTTCATTTCCACCTAAAAGAATTACCATCAATCTTGCCCCTAGTGATGTTAAAAAAGAGGGTAGTCAGTTTGATCTTAGTATAGCACTCTTAATCGCTCTTGATTATCTTGAAGATGATCTGAGTGAGTGGTTTGTTTTTGGTGAGCTTGGACTAGATGGTACTGTTAAAGAGAACCTTCAACTTTATCCACTTATATTATCGTTAGCTAATCAAAAAGTTATAAAAAAAGCTGTTGTTCCATACTCATCATTAGAAAAATTATCAAAGATTCCAGATGTTGAATTTTATGGTGTAAATACTCTTCAAGAAGCGATAGAGCTTTTAAAAAATCAACTAACTGTCAAACCTAGTATAGAATCTACATCTATAAATTATCCATTTTATGAGATTGAGAATCAAAAATATTACTATACACAAGATTATTTTGATGATTTTAGTGATGTTAAAGGTCAAGAGGTCGCTAAAAGAGCGGCACTTATATCTGCTACTGGATTTCATAATATCTTATTTGAGGGAAGCCCTGGTTGTGGAAAAAGTATGATAGCTAAAAGGCTTAGATATATACTACCACCAATGAGTTCAGATGAGATTTTAGATGTAGCAAAACTTCAAGCATTAGATCTACAAGAACCAACTTTCAAACCATATAGAGAGATGAGATCTCCACACCATAGTTCAACTTTAGCTTCTATATTTGGTGGTGGTTCACATAAAGCTCAAATTGGGGAGGTTGGTTTAGCTCATAGAGGGATACTTTTTTTTGATGAACTTCCACATTTTTCTAAAAATGTTTTAGAGGCATTAAGAGAACCTATGGAAGATAATAAGATAAGAATCTCAAGAGTAAACTCCAAAGTTGAGTACCCTGCTGATTTTCTTTTTATAGGAGCAATGAACCCATGCCCTTGTGGAAATTTACTAAACAAAAACAAAGAGTGTAGATGTAGTGATTTGGAGATAAAAAGATATAAAAATAGACTATCAGATCCATTTTTAGATAGGATAGATTTGAGTGTAACTATGCAAAGTGTAGATATTAATGATAAAACAAGCTACACATCAAAAGAGTTACATGAGATGGTTATAAAAGCTAGTATATTTGCCAAAAAAAGGGGACAAGAAACTTTTAATGCTAAACTTAATGATTCTGATATAGAGAGATTTTGTATATTAAATGATGAAGCAAAAAATATTTTAGATATGGCAATAGGTCGTTTTGATTTGTCATTTAGAAGTATCAAAAAAGTTCAAAAAGTGGCAAGAACAATAGCTGATTTAGATTCATCAAAAATCATAGGTAAAAAACATATTTTAGAAGCTTTGAGTTATAGAAGAAGATAGAGTATAGTTTTATGCGCCCAACAAAAGTTGGGGCAAATTTAGCTTCAAGGTTGAGAGAGTTTAACTCTCTCTCCTGTGCTGAAATTATAACATAGAATTTTTAAACATTATAATAACTAGCATTAGGATGATAAACAACTAACGCACTTGTACTCTGTTCTGGGTGAATTTGAAAAGTTTCACTAAGTTCAATTCCAAACTCTTCAGGTTTTAGTAGGTCAAATAGTGGACGGTTTAACTCTAGGTCTGGACAAGCAGCATAACCAAAAGAGTATCTACAACCTTGGTAACGGTTCATCCTTACATCTGCTAAAGAGTAACCCTCATCTTCACTAGCGATTCCTAAATCTAGTCTAATCTGCTTATGCGCTATCTCAGCTAACGCTTCTGCTAACTCAACACCTAAACCATGAAATTGGTAATACTCTGTGTAGTTACCAGCTTCCATAATTCCTCTCTCAACATCACTGAGTTTACCACCAGCACTAACACATGTTAGTGCTAACACATCGTGTCTATCACTATGAAAAAAGTCGCTCAATGCTCGGTGTGGTTGTTTTGATTGTCTAGGGAAAGTGAACTGTCTTATCGCTCTACCCATCACATTATCTAAAGGCTCACGGTTTATCTCATCTTCTGAGTTATAACCCTCACTCTCATCAAAGATAAGTAGAGTGTTATCATCACTTCTACAAGGGAAATAACCATAGATGATAGTTGGCTCAAAAAGTTTCTCATCTAAAAATTGGGTTTTTAGTTTCTCATAAGCTGGGAGAATCACTTCATCAACCTGTTTTTGATACTCCTCTTTTGTTTTCCCTTTAGAACTATAACCCCAACGAGATTTAAAAAGAATTTTGTGGTTTATCCACTCAAAAGCCATCTCTATCTGTTGAGTTGTTAGTTTTATCTCTCTACGACCCCAAAATGGTGGTGTGGGAACTTTTACATCACGAGATGGCATTTTTAGTTCAGAAAATGGTGGGATTATAATTTCCTCTTTCTCTTTAATCTCTTTCTCTTCTAAATCTTTTCCGTGTAAGTCAGTATCAAAATTACCAGCTTCGATTCTGCTCATAGCAGTTACACCATCAAAAGCATCTTTACAGTAAAAGATAGGACCATCATAAAATGGGCGACAAAACTCATCTATAAATTTTCTCGTAAGAGCAGCACCACCAAGTAAGATGGGAATCTTAATCCCCTCAGCTTGTAGTGTTTTTAGATTCTCTTGCATAACTTGAGTAGATTTAACTAAAAGACCACTCATACCAAAAGCAGATATATGCCCATCTTTCGTAGCTTGTATAAAATCTTCAAGTTCAACCTTGATTCCAAGATTCTTAACCTTAAAACCGTTGTTGGAGAGGATAATATCTACAAGATTTTTTCCAACATCATGAACATCACCCTTTACTGTTCCAAGTGCTAAAGTTGTATCTACATCTTTTTCAACCTTTGGTAGATAAGGGTTTAGATGGTCAACAGTTTTTTTCATAGTCTCAGCAGATTGAAGTACAAATGGAAGTTGCATCTCTCCACTTCCAAAAAGTTCACCTATCACTTTCATAGCATCTATAAGAATCTCATTTACAATCTTATCAGGTGCGATAGTGTGACGAACTTTCTCCACAAGTGGAATCATTCTATCTTTATCACCATCCATAAGAAGTTTTGCTATTTTTTCCTCATCACTCATAGCTAAGTATTCAGAATCTTCAGCAGATGTGTCTATCGCCTCTTTAGTTGAGAAGTGTTCTATGAAATTGAAAAGTGCTTCACCATTTGGTTTGCGGTTAAAAATCAAATCATCACATATCTCTTGATCTTCTTTAGATATTTTATTAATAGGGATAATATGCTTAACATTAATAATAACACTTGTTAAACCTGCCTCTATACAATGGTGTAAAAACATAGAGTTTAAGTATGGTCTAGCATCTTTATCTAGTCCAAATGAGATGTTTGAAAGTCCTAGAGTTGTTCCAACTTCAGGGTGTTTTTTTCTAAGTTGGCGAATCGCTTCTATGGTGTTAATCCCAGCATCCCAATACTCTTCATCACCACTAGCAAGGGTGAATGTAAGTACATCAAATACTAAATCCTCTTTTTTAAGTTTGTGACGGTTGGTAGCTAGGTCTATGATTCTATCAGCTACTTCTAACTTAGTTTCTATGGTTTTAGCCATCCCAACTTCATCTATTGTTAAACAAACTAAAGATGCTCCATACTTTTTAGCCAGTGAACAAACAGCATCAAATTTAGGCTCACCATCTTCAAGGTTTACAGAGTTTAGAATCGGTTTTCCACCTATGTTTTTAAGTGCTGTTTCTAACCCTTTTGTTTGTGTAGAATCGGGCATAAGAGGTATAGCTATCTTTTGGTTATACATCCCCATAACAGCATTCATATCTTTAGTCTCATCACGACCAGCGAATCCAACATTGACATCTATAACATGAGCTCCAGCTCTTACTTGTTGTTGAGCAACACTTAGAGTTCCCTCATAGTTTTCAGCTAAAAGAAGTTCACGAAATGCTTTACTTCCCGTCGCATTACTTCGCTCACCCATAAGTAGAGGTGCTGGTTGTTGCATAAGTTCTACAGTGTTAAAAAGTGAAGCTATTGATGTTGGGTGTGAACCTGTTGCCTCTTTTGGTTTTATGGTTGTTACTTTATCTACTAAGGCTCTTATGTGTTGAGGAGTTGTTCCACAACATCCACCTAGAAAACTAACACCATCATACTCTAAAAACTTCTCTTGATGGGTTGTAAACTCTTGTGGATTCATAGGGTAGTAAGTGTAACCACCACGGTTTTGAGGAAGTCCAGCATTAGCATGAACAGATATAGGTTTATGCCAAAGTTCACTTAGAGTTTTTACATGTTTTAAAACTTGTTCAGGACCAGTTCCACAGTTAAAACCAAGACTTAAAATATCAAAAGGCTCTAAAATGGTAGCGATAGTTTGAGCATCTGTACCTATTAACATAGTACCACTAAGCTCAACTGTAACAGAAACCATAACAGGAATCTCTGTTCCTTGAAGCTTGTTAGCTTCCTCTATCGCATGAAGTCCAGCTTTTATTTGGAGTGGGTCTTGACAAGTCTCTAGTATAAAAACATCAACCCCACCATCTATAAGTGCTATACAAAACTCAGTATAACCTTTAAACATCTCATCATAAGTGATATGCCCTAAAGATGGAAGTTTAGTCCCTGGACCGATTGAGCCTAAACAGAATCGTGGATGCTCAGGAGTTGAGAACTTCTCACATTCAGCTTTTACTAACTCTGCTCCAGCTTTTGTAAGTTCATAAGCACGGTCACCTATTTGGTACTCATCTAAAACCCAAGAGAAAGAGCCAAAAGTGTTTGTAGTGATGAGGTCAGCACCAGCAGTTAAGTAAGCGTGAAATATCTCACTTAAAACTTCAGGGCAAGTAACATTGAGAAGTTCATTACAACCCTCATTCCCCTCCCAAGCCTCTTTAGGAATCTTATCGTCCCGTTGTTGAAGCTGTGTTCCCATAGCACCATCTATGATAAGTGGACGAGTTTTTATAGTGTTTAAAATATATTGTTTTGTAGTCATTTTTTTTAAAACTTCTTTTTAGATTATTGTTTGGATTTTACCATTTTTATATATAAATGTTGCTGTTGACAAGTTATTTTTAAATAAAAATATAATACACTAGTATTAAGTGAATAAATTAGGATTTTGATGAGAAGTGTGTTGAGTATCTTTTTTAATGTTGTTACGGCACTTTTTCTAAGAGAGGTACAGACTAGATTTGGAACTAAAAAACTAGGTTATTTTTGGGCTATTTTTGATGCTATGTTGATGATATTTATTTTTGCTGGTTTGAAAATGGCGATTGCTCCAAAATCTTTGCCTGGTGTTGATTTTGCTGTATTTTTATCTAGTGGTTTTCTAGCTTTTTATTTATGGAAAAATATTGTTATAAGATCAATGAATGCTTTTTCATCAAATAAAGCTTTATTTGTTTATAAGCAAGTTACTCCATTTGATACTATTGTAGCTAGAGTTTTATTAGAGGTGCTTGTCAGTTCATTGGCAACTATGGTTTTTTTATTTATCGGCTGGTATTTTGGATTTGACATTTCAGTAGATAATTTTTTGATGGTTATAGTTTCTGTAATTTGGTTAGTTGTTTTTGGATTTGGATTTGGTTTATTAAGTGCTGTACTTAGTACATTTTATGAAACATATTATAAAATTTTAAATGTAGCTTTATCCCCACTTCTTTTTGTATCAGCACTTATGTACACAGTAGAATCATTACCAGTTGCTTTAAGGGAGATAGTATTGTATAATCCTTTAGCTAATTTTATAGAGATGATACATGGATACTATTTTAAAGCATTAGATACTAGATATGTTGATTATAGTTATATGTTATATTGGACTATAATCCCTCTTTTTTTAGGATTGTTTTTATATCAGAATGGTAAAAGAAAATTAATTATGTCTTTAAAATGATTTTACAAATATATTTAATACGAGTTTTTAAAATATGATAAAATTAACTAATGTTACAAAATATTATAAGACTAAAAATAAAAAAAAATATATTTTGAACGATGTCACTATGAGTATTCCAACAGGTAAAAACATAGCTATTCTTGGTGCTAATGGTGCTGGTAAATCTACACTTTTAAGAATGTTGGGACAGATTGATTATCCAAATGTTGGAACGATTACAAGTGACAAATCTTTTTCTTGGCCTATGGGTTTAAGTGGTGGATTTCAGGGTAGTATGACAGGCAGAAATAATGTAAAGTTTGTATGTCGAATTTATGGTAAAGATGATGAAAATATAAAAGAAGCGATAGAGTTTGTAAAAGATTTTAGTGAGCTTGGTGATTATTTTGAAATGCCTATAAAAAAGTATTCTAGTGGGATGAAATCTCGTCTTAGTTTTGCTTTGAGCCTTTTTTTCCATTTTGATTATATGATAATAGATGAAACTTTATCAGTAGGGGATAAGGCTTTTCAGAAAAAGTCAAAAGATGCTTTGAGAAAAAAGATAGAAAAGTCTAATGCAATACTTGTTAGTCATTCGATGGGTACTTTAAGAGAGATATGTGATGTTAGTATATATCTAAATAATGGTGAATTAAAATATTTTGATAATGTAGAGGATGGTATAAAATGTTACGAAAGTTTAAAATAAAATATATTTTCATTTTGATAACATTTTTACTTTCGATATATATTGTTTTTATAAAAACAAACCTTTTTATATCTAGTAGTTCTATTCTTATTAAGAATATAGATGGTAACACTATTCAACCATCTTTTATAGGTATGATAAGTGGACAAAACAGTGATAGTGTTCAAGATGCTGTTATTGTTCAAAAATATATTAATTCTTATGAAGTTTTTAATAAAATAGATGAAAAATTTAACTTGATGAACCATTATAAAAGTGATAAAGTAGATTTTTTTCAAAGGATGTATAGTTGGAATAATTATGAAGATTTTTTATATTTTTATCAAAAAAGATTAAAAATAGATTTTGATGAGCAATCATCTATTTTAAATATATCTTTTCTACATACTGATCCTTTTATTTCAAAGGAGATTGTTAATTTTATAATAAATGAAGCTGAAAATAAATTAAATAGTTATAATCAGATTTTAGCTAATAAACATTTAGATTTTATAGCTCAAGAAACGAAAAAGAATAAATCACTGTTAGATGAAAGTATAAGCAAACTTGAAAATTATCAAAATAGATATAATTTTATTGATCCATCAAATCAAGCGAAAACTAGTATAAATATACTTTCAGCATTAAAATTAAAATTGGTTGAGAAATTATCTATGCTGAGGAAATTAGAAAGTTATCAAACATCAGAATCTATTGATATAATAAACATCAAGCAAGATATAGAAGATTTAAAAATATCTATCAAAAAGTTAAGTTTGGATTTATCTGGAAAAGGTCCAAAAAGGATTAATAAAAATATTTTTGAATATAATCAACTAAAAGCTAAAGTTGATTTATATAATGAACTTTATAAGCAAAGTTTACTTCAGATGCAAAATGCTAAAATAGAGGTAAATAAAAAATCAAAAGTTATGCAAGTTTTAATAGAACCAAATGTATCTATAAGTTATAGTGAACCTAAAAAATTTCGAGAGTTAATAACAATATTTTTAGTTATGAGTATATTTTATGGAATAATATCTATGTTAATAGCTATTATTAAAGATCATAAGGAATAGAATGAGAATTATTTTAATATCAATATTGTTTATATATAAATTATTAGCAATAGATATACCATCTGCTGAAAGTGATCCTAATAAAAATATAAATACATTAAGTATAAATAAATTTACAATTTTTGGTTCAAACCTTTTTAATGGTCAATTTTCTGTGTCAACATTACATAGATATAATCCAAATTATATTTTAAATGTTGGAGATGTTATAAATATAAAGTTATGGGGAGCTTTTGAACAAGAATTAAAACTTAGTATTGACAATCAAGGTAATATTTTTATACCAAAAATAGGTGTTGTAAAATTATTAGGAATTAAAAATAGTGATATGACAGATATTATAAAGGATAAAATAGTAAAAATTTATAAGAAAAACTTAGAATTATATGCTAGTTTAGAGAATTTTCAACCAATAGAGGTTTTTATTAGTGGTGCTGTTAAAAAACCTGGCTTATATAGAGGTCTTAGTAGTGATTCTATCTTACAATTTTTGGATAAAGCAGATGGTATAGGTGATAATGGAAGTTTTAGATTTATAAATGTTATTAGAGATGGAAAAATTATTTATAATGTTGATCTGTATGAGTATCTTATTTATGGAAAGTTGAATTTAGTACAATTTCAAAATGGAGATGTTATCAATGTTGAATATCTAAAAGATTATATAAAAGTTGATGGTGATTGTAAAGAGCCTTTACAGATAGAATTAAAAGATGATATGAATATAGATGAGATTATAAAAATAGCTGGAGTTTATTCTAGTGTAACAGATATAGAAATTTCTAATTTTAAAGATAATCAATTAAATAAAAGAATATATAATATACTTAGTAAAGATATTGTTATATCTTCAAGAGATAATATTAAATTTATATCTAATAATTATATTGATACATTAAATATAACTATTACAGGAGAACATATTGGTGCTCAAAATATCGTAGTAGATAAGGGTACTTCATTAAAGGATCTAGTTGAATCTATTGAATTTACTAAACAATCTGATAAAAAAAATATAAATCTTTATAGAAAGAGTGTGGCCAAATTACAAAAAGAGCTTTTATTATCTAACCTTAAAGAGTTAGAAGCAACAGTTTTAAAAACTGGTTCCACAACGACTGATGAAGCTAATATAAGAAGACAAGAAGCATCTTTGGTATTAAATTTTATAGACAGAGCTAAAAAAGTGGAACCAAAAGGTAGAGTAATATTACATTCTAATAGTGATCTTTCAAAGGTGATATTAGAAGATCAAGATACAATTTTTATACCAAAAATAAATCATATAGTAACTGTTTCTGGAGATGTAAAGATACCATCTGCTTTAACATTTGTTAATGATATGAGTTTTGAAGAATATATAGATATGTGTGGTGGCTTAAGTGCTAGTGCTGATGAGGAAAACATGTTAGTTATACATCAAAATGGTAAAGTTACAAAGTATGATGATAGTATCTTTTCAACTCAAAATTTAAAGATAGATGCTGGTGATTCTATCTTAGTTTTAGGTAAATCAGATAGTAAAAATTTACAAATAGCAAAAGATTTAACACAAGTTATATATCAAATAGCGGTAAGTGCTGGTGTTTTAATTGGATTGTAATAAATTTAGTAATTTAAATTTTAAGAATGTTTAATAAAAAGGAAGTTTGTGAAAAAGAATATAGCAATCATATTAGCTGGTGGAAGTGGTACTAGATTTGGACTTGATATACCTAAACAGTTTGCGAAATTAGCTGGAAAAACAATTATTGAGCATACGATAGAAGTTTTTGAAAATCATATTTTAATTGATGAAATTTGTATAGTTATTAAACAAAATTGGATTTATAAAATAGAAGAATTTTGTGTATCAAATAAGTATAAAAAAGTAAAAAAGATAATAACTGGTGGAGAAGAGAGGAAAGACTCCTCTTTAAGTGCAATAAATGCTTATTCTAATCAATTAGGGTATGGTGAAAATATTAATTTAATTTTTCATGATGCTGTTAGACCTTTTGTTGATAATAGAATTATTGATAATGTAATAGAATCTCTTTCCCATTATAATGCTATTGATGTTGCTATAAATGCGACAGATACAATTATTGAAGTTGAAAATGGTAAGATTAAAAATATTCCAAATAGAGTGAATATGATGCAAGGACAAACTCCTCAAGCTTTTAAGCTTCAAACAATTCAAAAAGCTTATAAAATAGCTAGTACAGATAAAAATTTCAAACCAACTGATGATTGTGGGATTGTAAAAAAATATTTACCTGATGAAATTATACATGTTGTAAATGGTAGTTTAGAAAATATAAAAATTACTCACAAACAAGATATATCTATGGCAGACAAAATCTTTCAATCTAAAACTACTAAAAATAATTATATACATAGTGACAATTATTATAAAAAGAATTTATATGATAAAGTTATTGTTGTTTTTGGTGGTTCTTACGGTATAGGTTTAGATATTTGTGATATTACTAAAAATTTTGGTTCAAAAGTTGAATCATTTAGTAGAACAACAACAAATACAAATGTAGCTTCTTTATCAGATATACAAAGAGATTTAGAATATGTTTATAACAAATTTGGAAAAATTGATTATATTATTAATACTGCTTCAATTTTAGTAAAAGAACCTATTGAAACTATGGAATATAGTAAAATTTTAGATACGATAAATATTAATTATTTAGGAGCAATAAATATTGCTAAAGAATCTATTAAATATTTATCTCAAACTTCAGGTCAACTTTTAAATTTTACTTCAAGTTCTTATACAAGAGGTAGAGCAAATTATTCACTATATAGTTCTTCAAAAGCAGCAATTGTTAATTTTACACAGGCTCTTTCAGAAGAATTTAGTATAAAAAATAATATTAGAATAAACTGTATAAATCCTCAAAGAACATTAACTCCAATGAGAATTAGTAATTTTGGAAATGAAGATCCAAAAACATTATTAGATTCAAAAACTGTTGCTTATGCTTCAATAAATACATTAATAACAGATGTGACAGGGCAGATTATTGATGTAAAATTGGAAAATTAAATTGAGTAAATTTACAAAGCTATTAAAAAATCCTAAACTTTTTTTTAAAGATGCGTTAATAAAAAAAGAAAAAATAGTTATAAATAAAACAATAGATTCTTATAATTATAATATTTTTTATCCATATACACATTTAATACACTCCGGTGAAAATGTTTCTGGTCTAAGTCATATTAATTTGTGGATACCATATTTTGAGAAGGCTAATATTCAATTTATCATTTTAGTGAGGGACTATGAGTTTTTTTTACTATTAAAGGATACTTATCCATATAAAACGATTTTATTAGCAAAAAATAAAAAAGATATAGATAATTATTTTAAGCAATTATCTTATGTAAAAGCTTGTTTTTATCCATCTAATACAGGAAATAATCTTCATTTATTACAATATGATAATATTAAACATATTTTTATTGGTCATGGTGATAGTGATAAGAGTGCGAGTGCTCATAAATATTTCAGAATATATGATGAAAATTGGGTAGCTGGTGATGCTCATATAGATAGATTTAAAAATGCTAGTTTTGATTTTTTAGGTTTGAAACATATAAAAGTTGGAAGACCTAATTTAAAAGATGTTTTAACAATATCAAGATTAGATTGGAAAAAAAGGTTTAATGGTAAAATTAATTTACTTTATCTCTCAACATGGGAAGGTGTTTATGAAGAGCAAAATTATACATCAGTAGAGATTATGAAAAAAGTTTTTAATACTATCCCTATGAAAGTGGATACAATAAGTATAAAATTACATCCTTGGATTGGGAAACGGGATAATTCTTTACTAAATACTCAAAAAGAGTTAGAAACAATTTTAAGACAAAAAAATGTTGAGTTTAATATTTTTGATAAAAATAAAGCTATTAATTCATTAGTTAAGGAATCTAATATTTTTATATGTGATATATCGGCTGTTATTACAGATTCTTTAGCTGCTGATGCACCAATATTTGTGTATATTCCAAAAGATAAAGATATAAAATTATCTCAAAGTAAAATGGGATATAAAGATTATACTTATATCTTTTCAACAGCTGATGAACTGCTTCAAAAAATGGTAAAGGTGTTGAATGGCGATGATTATTTAAAAAAGAATCGTAAAGAGGCAATGGAATATATTTTAGGAAGTGATGAAACGATTTCTAATAAATTTATTGAAAAGCTACAACAAATATAGGAACTATTTATGTCAAATAATATATCAAAACTAGAGCATGACAATATTGTATTATTACATTTAGTTGATAGCAAATTAAATAAAAATCATTTAGCTCATTGGATAGATGTTTTAAAAGATAGTTCAATAAATTTTAGTTGTTTAGTTAGAAATAAGAAAAGTTTTAAAGAGTTAGTTGTCCTATATCCACAGTATCAAATATTATTTGCTTCTACACCATTAGATGTAGAGGTAGTTGTTAATGCTCAACCAACTTTAAAAGTAGTGTTATTCCCTCTGAACGCTTCAAATAATATACATCTTATTAGATTTAATCATTTAAAACATATCTTTATTGGAACAAAAAATTCTGATCAATTATCTATAATTAATAGATCATATAAAGTATATGATGAGATATGGTTATCTAGTCAATTTATGTTAGATAAATATAATGAAATATTTAATAATACACATTTGAAATTTAAGATGATTGGTAAACCACAGATAAAAAATATTTTAAATAAAAATATTCAGTATGAAGATAGAAATAAAATTCTAATTACTATATCCAAATCAGCGAACAATATAAAGAATTATTTAAGTAAGATATTATCTTTTAGTCAAAATGAGAATATATCCTTAATATTAGAAGATAAAAAAATATTAGGAGATTTAAAGAATTTTGTACAGGCTTATTCATTAAATACTAATATTGTTTTAGATACATCTCTATTAGATAATTTAGCTTTATATTCAAAATATATTATCACTGATATAGATAATATTTCTGTATTTTATTTAGCTTATAATCAGCCATTGATTGTATTTGTACCAGAAAGTATCGATAAAAAAAGTTTACAATTAGATATTCCAAAAGAAGCATTATATTTATTCTCAACAATGGATGAATTTATAGAGATAATAGATAATATAGATAAAGATATTAAGAAAGATCAAAGAGAATACTATACAAACTATCTATTGGGTAGAGAAGAGACATTAAATGAAGTAATTTATGAAGAATTGGCATTATTATAGATATGAAATATATAATTTATTTAGATACAAAGATTGAGGGTGCATTATACCAAACAATAAATTATTTCGATAATGAAATATTTGGTAAAGAGACATTATTGGTATATAAAAAGTATAAACAAATTGACAAGCTATTTCAAAAAGAGTTAAAAAAAGCAAATATCCATTATAAATCTTTTTTAAGATATAAAGATCTACCATCAATGGATGGGAAAATTGTTTTTTATCTTTTTAATGCTCAATCAAATTGTAGGATAGTTGCTAATAGAAATGCTAAACATATTTTTGTAACACATGGTGAAAGTAACAAAGTTTCTTCTGTAAAACCTATTATTAGGATATATGACTATGTAATTGTAAGTGGTGATTTAGGTATAGACAGATATTTAGAAAATAAAATTTTTCATATTGATGATATTAAAAGAGATAAAGTTATTAAAATGGGTACTACATTTATTGGTAATGCTAAATATAATTATGATGAGAACACCAGAACTATTTTATATGCACCAACTTGGGAAGGTGGAATTATTGAAGAAAACTATTCTAGTTTAAATAAAGATTTATTTTCATTTAAGATTTTACATAAGTATTCTACTGATAATGATATAAAAACAATTATAATTCAACCACATCCAAATACAGGGCATAGAGATAAAGCTTTTTTATTATATTTAATTGATGGTATAAATTATCTATTGAATAACAATTATAATATAATAATAAATTTTAAGTTTCATTGGTTTACAAAATTAAAACTAATAAAAAATAAAAAACTTTATATAAATAAAAAATTTGATGATCTTTCTGTAAGTAAAGCTTTTGTTGATGTATCTGCGATGGAGATACAGTTGATGGCAAAAAATATCCCAACTTATGTTTTTTTTAATGAAACAGTAAATACTATGCCTGTAAGCACAAAATTACAAGAGCATTATAAAAAATGTGCCATAAGAAATTTTAATTATACTAAAAATTTAAATATTGATATTATGTTAAAAAACTATTGTATCTCGTATAAGAATGAAAAAATAGAATCGTTAAACTTCAAACAAAGAATTGAATGGTTAAGTGATTTTGTTTTAGAAAATAAGTCTATATGAACTATACTACATCAAAAAAATTGATAAAAAATACAAAAAACTTTTTATATATAAGTTATTACTCTTTTTTTCATAAATTATTTAAAAGAAAAGGCATTTTTTATGGTTGGGGTCGTAAGACATCAGGTTTAAATGCCATAAAATTAGCTAAAAAACATAATACATCTTTTATCCTTTTAGAAGATGGTTTTATCCGTTCTTTAGGTTTAGGTGTAGATAACTCCCCATCTTTTAGTTTAGTTGAGGATAATGTCGGTATCTATTATGATGCTACATATCCCTCAAAACTTGAAAATATATTAAATTATTATGATTTTGATTCTGATGAAAAATTAATGAATGATGCTAAAAAAGCTATAAAGCTTATAGTTAAATATCATATATCTAAATATAATAATAGTTTAGATATAAAAAAAAATTATTTTAATAAAAATACTGATAATGTTCTTGTTATTACGCAAACAGCTGGTGATTCTTCATTAAAATTTGGTATGCTAGAAAATTTTAGTACAGATGATATGATTAAAGATGCTATAAAAGAGAATCCAAATTCTGATATATATTTAAAAATACATCCAGATGTTTTAAGTGGTAAGAAAAAAGCAGATATAGATATCAATAATTTAGATAAAAAAGTGATTCTTATACAAGAAAATATAAATCCTATATCACTTTTAAAAAATTTCAATAAAGTATATACAAAAACATCAGGTATGGGGTTTGAAGCACTTTTAGTTGGATGTGAATGTATATGTTATGGTATGCCTTATTACGCAGGTTGGGGTATTACCAAAGATAAAGTAAAATGTGATAGAAGAAAGAGAACATTAACATTAGAAGAGATTTTTGGAGCAGCTTATATATTATATACAAAATATTATAATCCATATAGTATGAAAAAAAGTGATATAATAGATACTATATTAACGATAGTAAAATTAAGAGTGGTTAGAGATTAATGAAAGGTGATAATATTTGAATAAAAATAGATTGTTCTTTTTTGGCTTTAGTATATGGAAAAGAGATAATATTATAAATTTTTTTCAACCTTTAAATAAAAAGGATGTTTATTTTTGTAAAAATCTTCAGGATGCTATAAAAAAAGGGTTAGATAATAATAGTAAAGTTATCGTTTGGGGTAAAAAAGATTTTTATGGTTTAGAAAATTATATAAAGAGAAATAATATCCCTTTACTAAGAGTAGAAGATGGTTTTATCCGTTCTATATCACTTGGAAGTGATTTAACTAAAGCATATTCGTTAGTTGTAGATAGTAAAGGTATATATTTTGATCCAACATCTGAAAGTGACTTAGAGTATCTTTTAAAAAATACAAATTTTAGTAAAGAACTTTTACAAAGAGCTAGAAAATTAAAAGATTATTTAATAGAAAAGAAACTCTCTAAATATAATATAGATAAAGATAAAGTAGTAACTTTTAAAACAGTAAAAAAAATTGTTCTTGTTATTGGTCAAGTGGAAGATGATGCTTCTATTATATATGGTGGTAATAATATGACAAACTTGGAACTACTTAAGAAAGTTTATAAAATAAAAAAAGATGAATATATCATATATAAGCCACATCCCGATGTTTTAGCTGGAAACAGAAAAGGTAATATAGATACTGTTGAAACATTAAAATATGCTAAAGAGATTATGGTGGATATATCTTTACCATCATTATTAGATATTAGTGATGAGGTACACACAATCACATCTTTAAGTGGGTTTGAAGCTCTTATTCGAGATAAAGTAGTTTTCACTTATGGATTACCATTTTATGCTGGATGGGGATTGACAGTAGATGATAAAAAATGTGTAAGAAGGGATAAAAAATTGACCATAGATCAATTAATTGCTACCACATATATTTTATATCCAAAATATATTGATCCAAAAACAGATAAATATTGTGAAGTGGAAGTTTTAATAGCAGAATTAGAAAAACAAAAAAATAGATATAGTAATGATTCTTTTTATAGATTTTTTATAAAAAGTAAAAATTATGTTTCGAGAAAATTACAGTTATTTATTAAAATAGTTAGATTAGAAAATATATAAGATTAGGTTATGGTATTAAATGAATATTTATAATAAAATAGGTGATATTAAGTATAAAAATATATTACTATTTCAAGGTCCTATGGGTGGTTTTTTTGATAGATTAGATAAAGAATTTCAAGATAAAGAAGCTATCACATTTCGATTAGGATTAAATGCTGGAGATAAATTTTTTGCGTCATTTGATAATTATATGCCATTTAAAAAGAAAAAAGAGGATTTTAAAGAATTTATAATAGAGTTTTATAAATCACATAATATAGATATGATTTTTTTAATGGGTGATTGTAGGTATTATCAAAAAATAGCAATTGAAGTAGCTAGAAATATAAATATTGATATATTTGTTTTTGAAGAGGGTTATATACGACCAAATTTTATAACTCTTGAGAGAAATGGTGTAAATGCGAATAGTGATATGTCTAGAGATAGAAAGTTTTATGATCAAATAATAGTGAATGAAGATTTAGAAAAAAATGTAAAGCAGATAGATTCTACATATGGAAAGATGGCACTAGAAGCTACTTTATACTATGTAATATCAAATTTATTGAAATATCAATACCCACATTATACACATCATAGAAATTTTTCCTTTTTATTAGAAGCTTTTTATGGTGTTAGAAATTTTTTTAGAAAAATAAAATATAAAATTATAGAAAAGAATTTAGAAAAAAGATATGAGACTTTAATATCAAAAAAATATTTTTTTGTTCCATTACAAACTTATGGTGATTTTCAAATATTGGAACACTCAAAATATAATAATATGGAAGAGTTTATAGTTGAAATATTAGAATCTTTTTCGAGATTTTCAAATAAAAATAATTATTTAGTATTTAAGCACCATCCAATTGATAGAGGTAGGTGTAATTATACTAATTTTATTAATGATTGTGCTAAGAGATTGGGCTGTATTGATAGAGTTGATATTTTATTTGATGTGCACTTACCAACATTATTGAGAAATGCTAAAGGGACAATCACAGTTAATAGTACAGTTGGTTTATCCTCTTTGTACCACAATACACCTACAATATGCTTAGGTAAATCTATTTACGATATAGATGGCTTAACATCAAAGCAATTAACAATAGATGATTTTTGGCAAACACAACAAAATATTGATAAAAAATTATTTATTAAATATAAATATTGGTTGATTAAAAATACACAAATAAATGATAATTTTTTTATTTAAAATTAGTTTTATGGATATGGTATAATAATTTTATATTTAAAAAGGATGTATATGATGATAAATAAAATATTGACTATTTCAGCATTAACAGCTATCTTACTATTTAGTGGTTGTGATAATGACGCTGAAGATAGAATGTCAACACAATTAATGTTAGATAGTGGTGATTTTGACGGTGTTATAGAATCACTTGAAAATAAAGAGGATAGAACTGCTGATGATAATTTGAAATTAGCTTCAGCATATATGGATAAAGCAGGTTTTAGTTCAACTGATCTTATCTCTATAATATCAAATACAGATACAAATAATTCATTTGCTTCTTTTATTGTTGATGTTAGTGAAAACAAAACATCAGAAACATTAGATGATTTACAAAAGGCGATTGAATATTATACTTTAGTTATATCAGGTGATTCTTCAATTAGATCAAGAGAATATACTGAAGAAAATACAGACTTAGGTAGTACAGAATTATTTCTTGGTTTAGCTTATATTGCTAAAGTAGCTACAGTATTAAGTTATATGGGTGATGTTACTAAATTAGAGGATGTTGGTATAGATGGAGATTTAGCAGCATCAGGATGTGCTATGATGAAAGTATATGCTTCAAATGAAAATGTAGAAGGTTGTGCTAGTACTTCATACACAGGTACAATTTCAATTAATGATTACCAATATGAAAAATTAGATGTTGTATTAGATAATGGTGATGGAAATACATACCATTACTTAGCTACAAATAATAAAGAACATCTAGTATTAACAGATTATAAAACAGATTGTAATAATACAGGTTATCCATGCCCAGTAGATGATGAAAATTTAACAGTAATGGGAGCATTATTAGATACATTAAATAGTTCATTTGATTTTATCATAAATGCAGCACCAGAAGATGTTAAAGGTGACATAGAAGATTATAGAGATGAGATTAATTTAGACAACGATCCAAAAATATCTGTGACAGAGTTTGTAAATTATATTAATACTGAAATGGTAAAAAATTAAAAAAGGGATAATATTATGAAAAAAAGGTTACTATCATTAGCATTACTTGGTGCTACAA
>CAYLNF010000008.1:0-28217 GCA_964385165.1 uncultured Sulfurimonas sp. | reverse complement strand
AAATCCTCTAACTCTATATCATCTTCAATATTTAGCTCTTTTTTAAATATAATAAATTGTCTATTTAGAAAGTTTTTATCTATTGAACCAACCTCATAAATATTTGGTAAAATAAGTCTCTCTACCATTTTAGCTTCATGTTTTAGACTATCTTTTGAGATTCCTTTAGAGTATTTATTGTAGATAATATCAACTAACTCATCCTTATGACTTAGAGCATACTCCCACCCCTTAACACTAGCCTCTCTAAAAGCATCAACTCTATGTGAATGTTTTAATATCTCATTTTGTGATGTAAAAAGCTCCATTTGTAGGTTATAAGTACCGTAATCTGATGGATTTATGATATTGTATTTCACATTCTTTTTGTCTAGTTTATATATCTCATCAGATATAAAAGCTGTAAAAGCATCAACATCTCCATTTACAAACTCATCTATTCTATAAGTAGATGGTACAAATTTTATACTTGCGGTATTTATATTTTCGCTATTAAATATATGTTTAAAATTAAAATCAAAATCCTCTTTAGATTTTGTCATAACTTTTTTACCAACTAAATCTTCTAATGTTTTTATCTCAGGTTTTGTTACTATAACTAAAGCAGCTCTTTTAAAAAAGCTAGATAGTAAAATTATAGGTTTTCCCTCTAAGTAAGAAACTAAAATATTTGAGTTATATATACCAAAATTAGATTTTCCATCTAAAACATCTTGCTCTATATCTATACCATATTGATATTCTTTTAGTTCAACATCTAAACCAACTTCATCATAAAAACCTTTCTCCTTAGCAGCGATAAATCCAGCAAACTCAAATTGGTATTTCCAATGTAGTTGTAAAGATACCTTTTCTATTTGATTATTTTTAGTTTTGTTGTTATTGGCAAATGATGTAGTTATTAGTAAAGAGATTAGTAGTATTATTTTAAACATCTAGTTATCCATATATTTAAGATTTAAACATTCTAACCAAAAAATGATTATTCTATATTTAAGCTGTTAATTTTTATCATAATATAACTGATGAGAAGAGTGGAGTATATTTTAAAAGAGATTATAAAGTATCATAGCTGTATAATAATGGAAATTTTAAATATCGAAGGAAGATTACTTGAGTAAAAAAGCAATTTTAGTTATTACAGATGGTATAGGTTTTTGTTCTAAAACAGAATATAATGCTTTTTATAATGCTACAAAACCAACTTACGACAAACTTTTTCAAGAGGTTCCACACTCTTTGATAGATACATTTGGTCTTAGTGTTGGGCTTCCTGATGGGCAGATGGGTAACTCAGAAGTTGGTCACATGAGCATAGGTAGTGGTAGAGTTTTATATCAAGATTTAGTAAAAATCTCTTTAGCTCTACAAGATGGTACATTAGAAAAAAATGAAGAGTTAAATAAACTTATGGATAGTTCAGATAGACTACACCTTATAGGTTTACTTAGTGATGGTGGTGTCCATTCACATATCGATCACTTTATAGGTTTAGCGAAAATAGCTTCAAAAAATGGTAAAAAAGTTTTTTTACATCTTATAACAGATGGTAGAGATGTATCACCAACTTCTGCTGGAAAATATATTAGACAAATTAATGAGATTTTAGATGAAAACATCTCTATCGCTACTATATCTGGTCGTTTTTATACTATGGATAGAGATAATAGATGGGAGAGGATAGAGAGAGGTTATGATGCTATTGTAAATGCTAAACCTAAAACAGATTATGCTCCAGAGGGTTATATCGGTAGCTCTTATGCTCTAGGTGAGACTGATGAGTTTGTTGAACCTACTGCTTTTGAGGGGTATGATGGTGTTAAAGATGGTGATGCTATTTTAACTATCAATTTTAGAAGTGATAGGATGAGAGAGATTGTAACAGCTATTGGTGATGATAACTTTACAGGTTTTACTAAAAAACATATAAATGTGAACCTAGCAACAATTACAGAGTATGATAAAAGTTTTAAATATCCTGTTTTATTTAGAAAAGATACACCTAAAAATACTTTAGCTGAGGTTATATCTAAAAATGGTTTAAGACAACTCCATACTGCTGAAACTGAAAAATATGCTCATGTTACTTTTTTCTTAAATGGTGGTGTTGATGAGCCTTATGAGAATGAGACTAGAGTGTTGATTCCATCTCCAAATGTAAAAACTTACGATATGAAACCAGAGATGAGTGCCAAAGAGGTTGGTGATGCTGTTTTAAAAGCTATCGATGATGATTATGATTTTATAGTAGTAAATTTCGCAAATGGTGATATGGTTGGGCATACGGGAGATATAGAAGCTGCTAAACTTGCTGTAACTGCTGTTGATGAACAACTAGGGAGAATCGTAGAGAGTGCTAAAGAGCATGATTACTCTCTTGTTATAACTTCTGATCATGGTAACTGTGAAGAGATGAAAGATGAAAATGGCAATACCCTTACAAACCATACAGTTGGAAAAGTTTGGTGTTTTGTGATGGCTGATGGTGTGAGTAAAGTTGAAACAGGTGGATTAAACAATATCGCACCAACAGTTTTAAAACTTATGGATTTAGAAATTCCACAAGAGATGGATCATAGTTTAATTTAATAATAAGGAAAGTTTTAATGAAATTTAGTGGTAAAAATGTTTTAGTTACAGGTTCAAGTCGTGGTATTGGCGCTGAGATCGCAAAAACCTTAGCTGGGTTTGGTTTAAAAGTTTGGATAAATTATAGAAGTGGAGCAAAAGAGGCAGATGCTATAAAAGATGCGATTGAAGCTGAGGGTGGAAGTGCTGCTGTTATCGGTTTTGATGTTAGTGATGAGAAAGCTTTTATAGATGCGATAAAAACTATTGTAGATTCTGATGGTGAACTTTCATATCTTGTAAACAATGCTGGAATCACAAATGATAAGTTAGCACTCCGTATGAAGATAGATGATTTTAACTCTGTTATAAATGCTAACTTAACTTCAGCATTTATAGGTTGTAGAGAATCTATGAAAGTTATGAGAAAGAAAAAATTTGGTTCAATCGTAAATATCTCATCAATCATAGGTGAAACAGGAAATGCTGGTCAAACAAACTATGCTGCTAGTAAAGGTGGAGTTATAGCTATGACTAAAAGTTTCGCACAAGAAGCAGCTACAAGTGGAATCCGTTTTAACAGCGTGACACCAGGCTTTATAGCTACTGAGATGACAGAGGTTTTAAGTGATGATATTAAAGATGGTATCAATGCTAAAATCCCTATGAAAAGAATGGGAACAGCTAAAGAAGTAGCAGAAGCAACAGCATTTTTACTTTCAGATCATTCAAGTTACATAACGGGTGAAACACTAAAAGTAAATGGTGGAATGAATATGGCGTAATGGCTTTTTTAAGCTAAACTCGTTATAATTACCCCATAAAATAAAAAAGACAGGAGCTAGTATGGCACTATTAGAAGATATTAAAGAAGTTGTAGTTGAACAATTAAGCGTAAGCGCTGATGAAGTTAAAGAAGATGCGAAATTCGTAGAAGATTTAGGTGCTGATAGTTTAGATGTTGTTGAATTAGTAATGGCTCTTGAAGAAAAATTCGATATCGAAATCCCTGATGAAGAAGCTGAAAAGATTCAAACTGTTGCTGATGTTGTTGCTTATATAGAAAGCAAATAGTCAAGTTTGTGTATTGAATCTTACTTTAGTAAGGTTCAATATAAATCACGAAAATGCTTTTAATAGTTAGTTTAGAGTGATTTTTAAAAGTATTTTATAATTTTACGGAGAATATTAAATGAGAAGAGTAGTAGTAACTGGTTTAGGTATGATTAATTCAGTTGGTAACGATAAAGAGAGTTCTTTTAAAGCTATTTGTGATGGTGAGTGTGGGATAGATACTATCTCTATTTTTGACCCTGAGAATTATAGTGTTAAGATAGCTGGTGAGGTTAAAGATTTTGATCCATCAACAGTTATGTCTCCAAAAGAGGTTAAAAAAGCTGATAGATTTATCCACCTTGGTTTAAAAGCAGCTCAAGAAGCTATGGCTGATGCTAATTTTGGTGAAGATATAGATATGGAGAGATTCGGTATCAGTGCTGGTTCTGGAATCGGTGGTCTTCCATCTATTGAGAAAAACTCTATCATATTAGAAAATAGAGGTCCAAGAAGAATTAGTCCATTCTTTATCCCAGGTGCTTTAGTGAATATGCTTGGTGGATTTGTTTCTATTGAACATGGTACACAAGGTCCAAACCTTTCAAGTGTAACTGCTTGTGCTGCTGGTACTCATGCTATAAGTGAAGCTTGTAAAACAATTATGTGTAATGGTGCTGAGAGAATGTTAGTTGTATCTGCTGAATCTGCTATCACAGGTGTTGGTATTGGTGGTTTTGCTGCTATGAAAGCACTTTCAACTAGAAATGATGAACCAAAAACTTCATCTCGCCCTTTTGATAAAGATAGAGATGGTTTTGTTATGGGTGAGGGTGCTGCTTCTTTAGTTTTAGAAGAGTATGAATCCGCTGTTGCTCGTGGTGCTAAAATCTATGGTGAGATTATAGGTTTTGGTGAGAGTGGTGATGCTAACCATATCACTACACCATCTCTTGATGGTCCAGCTCGTGCTATGAAAGCTGCTTATAAAATGGCAGGTGAACCTACGATTGATTATGTAAATGCTCATGGAACATCTACACCTATTAATGATAAAAATGAAACTTCAGCTGTTAAAGATCTTTTAGGTGGAAAAGAGAATTGCCCTCCAATGAGTTCTATCAAAGGTCAAATTGGTCACTGTTTAGGTGCTGCTGGTGGAATTGAAGCTGTAACTTGTTTAATGGCTATGAGAGATGGAATTATCCCTCCAACTATTAACTATACAACACCTGATGAGAACTGTGATTTAGACTATGTAACTGAGGGTGCTAGAAAAGCTGACTTAAATGTAGTTATGAGTAACTCATTTGGTTTTGGTGGAACAAATGGTGTTCTTATCTTTAAAAAAATATAAATAGTTTAAGGATTTAATTTGGCTACTTATTTAGACTTCGAACAAAAGATAAAAGTTGTTCAAGAGGATATAGTTTCTGCTCAAGTTCGTCATGATGAAGATGCTGTTGAGTATCTTGAAAAAAAATTGGATAAAGAGGTTTCTAAAATCTATAAGAACCTATCTGATTTTCAAAAGCTTCAATTAGCTCGTCATTTAGATAGACCTTATGCTCTTGATTATATCAACTTAATTATGAGAGATAAGTATGAGATTCATGGGGATAGACATTTCCGTGATGATGCTGCTATCCTTTGTTATATCGGTTATATTGGTGACGAAAAAGTTATGGTTATCGGTGAGCAAAAAGGTCGTGGTACTAAAAACAAGATAAGAAGAAACTTTGGTATGCCTCATCCTGAGGGTTATAGAAAAGCTCTTCGTGCTGCTCAGTTAGCTGAAAAGTTTGGTATCCCAGTTTTAATGCTTGTGGACACACCGGGCGCATATCCAGGTATCGGTGCTGAGGAGAGAAACCAAAGTGAAGCTATTGCTAGAAATCTACTTGAGTTAGCTGAGTTAAATGTTCCAACAATCTCTATCGTTATAGGTGAGGGTGGTTCTGGTGGAGCTTTAGCTATTGGTGTAGCAGATAAGTTTGCTATGATGAGATACTCTGTGTTTAGTGTTATCTCTCCAGAGGGTTGTTCAGCTATTTTATGGAATGACCCTAAAAAAGTTGAAGAGGCTACAACTGCTATGAAAATCACTAGTGGTGATCTACTTGATCTTAAGCTTATCGATGATATTATAGCTGAGCCATTAATTGGTGCTCATAGAGATAAAGATGGTGCTGCTGCTGCTATCGCTGATTATTTCTTAGAAGAGGTTGCTAAACTTAAGGCTATGAGTCCAGAAGCAAGAATGGAAGCAAGATATAATAAACTTGTTGCTCCTGGTGCTTTTTCAGAATCAGAGTAAATTTTTACTCTGAAACAATCTCCTCACTCTCCTTAGTCTCCAAGAGTGGATCAAATTTTGGTCTTTTAACTCTTGGAGCTTCTTTTGAGAATCTTATTAAATCCTCAACATTATTTATATTTTCTGTACAATTTTCTAATGATAAGATAAAAAGTTCATAGGTTGTCATCACATCACTCATAGCTCTATGGTGTGTCGCATTTGGATTTATGTGAAGATATTCACTTAGGTATGAAAGAGCATATCTATATGAAACTATGGTTCTCTCAGCTAAAGCTAACGAACATAGATACCTATTTAAAATAGGCTCTAGCCCAACCTGCTCAAACGAGCCGGAGATAAAATTGTAGTCAAATTTCACATCATGTGCCACAAAAATAGCATCACCTAAAAAGAGTTTAAACTTGTATAGTACATCTTTTAGTGATGGAGCATCTTTTGTATCTTCAACACTTATACCTGTGATTTGAGTTATATGTTCATTGATTCTATCACATTTTACTAACGATTCGAATCTATCTATAATTTTATTATTTTTAACTTTTACAGCTGCTATCTCAATAATCTGATGTTTTTCAAGCTTAGAACCATTTGTCTCAATATCAACTATACAAAATTCAGCATCACTAACATCTACAAATTTAGTATGAAAAAAGAAGTAACCTTTCTTTTTTATAATATCTAAACCTTTAGCTCTCCACAACTCTAAAGATAGATCTAGTCCATAATCTAATTGTGGTTTTATAGTCTCAAGTGATAAGCCATTTGTTGATAATCTATGGATACTTTTTTTATCTAGTGGGAACTCTTTATTGAGCATTTTGGATAAACTCTCTAACTTTTTTTGAATCTTTTTTACCGTGTGATAGTTCAACACCACTACTAACATCAACCCCGTAAAAACCATACTCTTTTAGTGATGAAACATTAGTAGAATCTAATCCACCAGCTAAGATGATTTTAGAGCAATCAACACCTTTAAACCACTCTATATTTAATCTTTTCCCAGCTCCACCATAAGCTTCGCAGTAAGCATCTATAAGTCTATAATTATCACTATATTTTAAAATATCTTCAGAAGTTTTAGCTCTTACAACTTTTATATATGGAGATTCTAATTTATCACATAACTTATCATCAACTTCAAAATGAAGTTGTGCTAGAGTTGCTAAAGATTCTCTCATATATCTGTTTATAGTTGTAGCATCTTCATTTACAAATAGAGCTACTTTCTCAACAAATGGTGGGAGTTTTTTTATAATCTCTTTAGCATCAGCTGGTGAGATATATCTTGGAGATTTTTTATAAAAAACAAACCCTAGTGCGTTAGCACCAGAATTTATAGCATCTATCGCATCTTCGTATGAGGTGATTCCACAAATCTTAGTACGCATTAGATTTGTAAACTCTCAATAGCCTCTTTCTTGCTTTTATGGTTAAATACATAACTTCCAGCTACAACAACATCAACACCAACATCTTTTAATGATTGGATATTTTTATCACTAACACCACCATCAACCTCTATAAGACAATTTGGGTTAATCTTGTTACGAAGAACATTAAGTTTAGAAGCTTTATCTATAACACTATCTATAAAACTTTGACCACCAAACCCAGGGTTTACACTCATAAGTAAAACCATATCTAAATCTTTTAAAAGATACTCAACAGATTCAGGTGGAGTGTGAGGGTTTAAAACGATAGCTGGTTTTATACCTAAAGAACGAATCTTTTGGATAAGTCTATGTGGGTGTTTCTCCTCTTCAATATGAAAAGAGATATATTCAGGTTTTAAAGGAGCAAAAAGCTCAACAAAAAAAGTGTTGTTTTCAACCATAAGATGGATATCAAGTGGTTTTGTCGCACATTTTGCGATAGCAGATACAACAACAGGACCGATAGTTAAATTTGGAACAAAATGTCCATCCATAACATCAACATGAACTAAATCACAACCAGAATCACAAATAGATTCAACATCTCTTTGGAGGTTACCAAAGTCAGCAGATAAAACACTAGGAGCTACAAGCATAAAAAACACCTCAATTTTTAAAGTGGTGTATTTTATCTAATTAACTATAATTATCTTGTTAAGAAAAATAGAAATTTATCATCACTAAAAGATAAATCTACCTGAACACCTTTTCTCTCTTGAGTTATCTCTAAAAGAGAGTCTATATCGTTGTAAGTTCTAGGTAAAGTGATATTTACATTTATATGCTCTTCACTTAATAGAGTTTTTATCTTACCACCTACAATATTTACAAGTTCAGCTAAAGTATCTAAAATCTGCTCCATATCATCAGTCTCTTCCCCTATGAGAAGTGAACAAGCTTTTTTAGCTATCTCTTTAGGAAAAACTAGTATCACCATACCATCTATATCTCCATAAAAGCCGATAGAACTAGCGATCTTATTTTCAGTCTCTTTTATAGTTATCTTATCTATTTGAGCTGAATCTTTTTGAGCTTTAGCATTCGTCATCATCTCTATTGTAGCTACTGTTGCTTCTATAAATTGTGGAAGTTCTGAAACTATACCTTTATTTAAAACCCTTTTTAGTTTACCATTGGCAGCACTACTAGCTCCTAACTCTGCTAAAAGTTTTTTATTTCCTAGTATATCATCCATTTGGTCGAAAAATAGGATTCCAGAATCTTCTAAAGTATCTTTAAATGATAGTTGAATTTTTTCAAATGTAAGACCAACAAAACATATAGTGGCATTATATTCAGCTGCTGAAGTTGATAGTTTAGAGAAAAAGTTTAATGCGTGAACATTCATACTTACAACTTTATAGGCATCAAAGATAAATAGTCTAAAACCAACATTTAGTGAGTTGTTGTGGTATGAGATATTAAATTTATTCCCTATATCAGTATCTAAAAATGATGATACAGTATAGATGATAGCGTTACCTGTTACTCTTGAAGCTATATTGCTCCCCATTTGCCCTAGAAAAGTATTTTCTATAATAATATCGTAACTTTTTTCTAAGTTTTTCTTTTTATCAAACTCCTCTTTTGACTGGGTGATGATAGGGTTATGTCCAGCATCGTGTAGCTCTATCGCCATAGCTGATCTTTGAGATTTATCCATATTGTAGATTAAAACATTTAGTTGTTTATGTTCAAGAGTTGAAGCAAAAAGAGCAGCAATATCATAAGTAGCAAATAGTGAAAAAGCTATCTCATCTTTATAGAAATTGTTTATAGCATTAAACTTTTTAATATCATAATCGCAAAACCCAACTTTGATGTGTGAGTGTGATTTTATTTTATCAAAAAGTTTTACGAAAGTATCTAGTCCATTTCTGTTGAAAAATATAACTTTTTTTAGAGATACTAAAATCATATTTACATTTAGTTTTAGTGTTGCTTCTATATCATCCATAGTTAAAAAAACATGACTAGTATCACCATCTAAGAAACCTTGAGGTGTAAAAACACCTATACCATTTTTTACAACTGCTCTCAAGATTCTATCTCCATAAGATTACTAAAATCTTCATAAATATCTCCAACATACTCAACATTAAACTCTATAAAGTCGTTAAGTCCACTCTCAACAAACATAGGTTGAGATAGTTCATAAAATAGTAAAAGATGCATCCATTTACCTAAAGTGTTTATCTGCTCATCATCGCTAGGTTTTGTACCTGAAGATGCTTGAACGATTTGTGCTATCTTCTCTGGCATCTCCCATTTTATAGCTATCTTTTCACATATATCAAAAAGATCATTTTTACAAAGTCTAAATAGTATAGTGTTGAGATCTATCTCAGCATTTGCTCTTAATATATCCACATCACCTTTTTTCTCACCAAAAAGAGCATCAGATACTATGATACTAGCTGGTAGTAAAGATATAGCACTCTCTATATCAGAATCGTTTATATCTAAAAACTTTAGTATCTCTTTCCATCTTCTTGATAGTTTTGCTTGTAGTTCACTAAACTTAAAAGAGTTTAGTTTAAACAAAGACCATTTATCTGGAGAGAGTAGAGTTATCATATAGTTATAAACTATCTGTTGAGATGATGATACCCCTAATATCCCAAATATTTGAGATATATCACTTACCTCATTTCTAAACCCGAATATAGGTTTATTTACTATATCTTTAAGGTATGCTTTTAGAGCAGGATCTGTCTCAGCAATCTGAGCAGCTTTTATCAATTCACCACTATTTAGAAGCATCAGTGTCACCTTTAAGGCTTTAGGTGCTGGTGGTATTTTTTGTATGAAGTTATCTATTTTATCATTTGTTATCAATTTGCTATACTTTTAATAAGATTATATTTTTTTATATTATATTCTAGCTTTTATTCTATAAAAACTAAATAAATTGATAAAAATATACAATATTTAGCTCTCTTAAGTTCAGCTTTTGTTTTAAGTTGGTATAATTCGCAACTTTTAAACCTAAACAAGGAAGCTAAAATGGCAAGAAAATGTGCTATTAGTGGCAAAGGCCCTATGAGTGGAAACAATGTTTCTCACGCAAAAAACAGAACTAAGCGTCGTTTTTTACTTAATTTAAGAACAGTTCGTATCACTTTAGAAGATGGTACTACAAAGAAAATTAAAATTTCTGCAAAAGAATTAAGAACACTTAAGAAAAACTCTTAAGTATTCTTTTGGAAATTGATATGAATCTTTTAGATAGGATTCGTAAATTTCTTCATTGGGAGTCTTCTCCCAAACCTGATTCTGGACTTCTTCCTGAAGTTTACCCCCACCTTAAAGCTTTCCGTTTACCTTTAATCTTAACAATCCTAACTATGATGGTTGGTACTGTTGGTTTTGTAATTATTGATGATTTTACATTGATGGATGCTATATATCAAACTGGTATAACATTTACTACTGTTGGGTTTGGTGAAACAGCTGAGATCTCAGATACAGGAAGAATATTTACCATAACCTTGATTATTGCTGGATTTGGAGTTTTCTCTAGTGCTATCGGTATTATGATAGCAGAACTTAACAGAGGTCATATCGTTTCCATTTTAAAGGAGAGAAGTATGTTGTATAATATCGCAAGATTAAAAAAACATTTTGTTGTATGTTATCATAATGATTATACGATTGAGGTTACTAAACAGTTGAGGGAGAACCATATCCCTTTTGTTGTGATAGATCCTAATCCTAAGATTCATGAATGGGCAAAAGAGCATAAATACTCAGCATACTTAGAAGCTGAACCACATGCTGAATTAGCGATGTTAAAAGCACATTTGGCATCAGCAAAAGGTCTTATTACACTTTCAGATTCTATCGCTGATAATATCGCTATTATAGCTTCTGTTAGATTATTTGAGAAAGAGCATGATCTACCTAGACCATACTATGTTATCTCATCTGCTGAAAATATGAGTGATGTTGAGAAACTTAAAAAGCTTGGAGCAGATACAGTTGTTTCCCCAACAAAATTAACTGCTCAAAGAGTTAGTGCTATGGCTGCTCGTCCAGATATGCAAAACTTGATAGAGGAGTTTTTGTATAAAAGTGATAATCCTATCCATATGGAAGAGGTTATTATTCCCAAATATAGTTGGGCAGTTCTAAAGAAACTAAAAGAGACACATATTAGAAAAATTGCTAACACTTCGGTTATAGGAATCACGAAAAAAGATGGTAAGTTTATATCTATGCCAAAGGGTGATACACTACTTACTAGTGAGTGTAAATTACTTTTAATAGGAAATCAGGCTGGAATAAATATGACAGAAGAGTTACTAAGAAGAAGAGAAAAACCTAAGGAGCTAAAATTTGTATAAAATTAATAAAATAGATGGTGGAGTATGTGCTAGTGATGGCTTTTTTGCTGATGGTGTGGGTATAGGTTTAAAGCCAGATGGTGCTAAAGATATGGCATTTATCTACTCAGATACAGAGTGTGATATAGCGAGTGTTTTTACAACTAACAAGATGTTTGCTGCTCCTATAAGACATTTTAGAGAAAAGGGTGATTTTAAAACTAACTTTGTTTTAATCAACTCTAAAAATGCTAATGCTATGACGGGAAAAGCTGGTGTTAGTGATATAGATGAGATTCTAAGTAATGTGCCAAATATGATAAATCCAGTTATGAGTTCAACAGGTGTTATAGGTGTTAGAATCCCAAAAGAGAAAATTATAGATGGTATAAAACTTTTTGATTTTACTAAAAGAGATTCTTCAAGTGCTTCACAAGCTATAATGACAACAGATACATTTGCTAAAGAGATAGCTTTTAATGTTGAGTTAGAAGATGGTAGTAGTTTTAACATCGGGGCGATAGCCAAAGGTGCTGGTATGATAAACCCAGCGATGGCTACAATGTTATGTTTTATAACAACTGATGCTAAAATTTCTAAAGATGAGATCCAACAGATTTTAGATGAGGTGACAGTTACAACATTTAATGCGGCAAGTGTAGATGGTGATACCTCTACAAACGATACTGTTATGTTACTAAGTAACTCTAAAAGTGGAGTTGTAGATAAAGATGCTTTTAAAGAGGCTCTACATAAGATAATGCTTTTTCTAGCTAAAGAGATGGTTAGAGATGGTGAGGGTGCTACAAAACTTGTAACTTATAATGTAACAGGTGCTAAAGATGATAAAGAAGCTCAAAAGGTAGCAAAAGCACTTTCAGATTCTTTACTTGTAAAAACAGCACTTTTTGGTGAAGACCCAAATTGGGGAAGAATAGCATCAACAGTGGGAGCAAGTGGAGTTCAAGCAGATGAGGAGAGTTTAACTATCTCATTTGATGAACTAACAGTATATAAAAAAGGTGAACTGTTTTTTGATGCTGAGATGGAATCTAAAGCATCTGAAGTTATGAAAAAAGATCAGTTCACAATCTCATGTGACTTAGGTATAGCAGATGGTAAATTTACAGCTTACGGTTGTGATTTAGGTTATGAATATGTTAAGATAAATGCGGATTATAGAACATAACTAATAAGTGAGGGAGAAAATTCTCCCTTACTCTTGATAATCTTTCTTAAACTCCACATACCTAGAAGCAGAACTATAAAGCTCTTTTACTTCATCATCATTTAACTCTCTTATAACTTTAGCAGGGCTTCCCATAATGAGTGAACGGGGTGGAAACTTTTTATTTTTTGTTACAAGTGAACCAGCACCTACAATAGATTCTTTACCTATTACAGCACCATCTAAAACAGTAGCACTCATACCAATTAGACAAGCTTTTTCTATGGTACAACCATGAAGCATAACTCTATGACCTATCGTTACATCATCACCAATTATAGTTGGATTACCATCACTTTTATCTGGCTTTTTGTAGTGTGTTACATGAACCATACTTAAATCTTGTATATTTACACGATTGCCAATTTTTATGTAGTGAACATCACCACGAACGACACAACCAAACCAGATAGAGCAATCAACTCCACACTCAACATCACCAACAACATCAGCCGATGGAGCTAGCCAACTATTTTCTCCGATAGTAGGTGTAACACCTTTAAATTTATATAACATAATTATTTTCCTATTTTATTCTTAGTTTTTCTACCATGGCTATATCTAAGCCAGTTTTTAAAGAGATAGTTTCATTATCAAGTATATCTAGTAGATTTTTTGCGATTTCGATTTTTTCATTAAGTTTCCCTTGCTCACGACCCTCTTCACGACCCTCTTCAAGTCCCTGTTCTCTACCATCTCTTCTAGCAGTTTCTATCTCGTTATATCTTTTACCCTCTTGCATCGACATATAGTCATATATCTCTAGCTCTTTCTCACTCCACTCATATATTTTAGCACTCTCAAATGCTATTTTAAACTCATCTATATTCTCATATTCTTTTGGTATTAGTGTTAAATTTTCAGCATTTTTTATAAAATAGATCCATTTTTTTTCTAATGTATCACACTCTTTAAGTTCAAATTTGAATTTTTTTAATTCTATAAAGTTAAACTCTAAATCTTTGATCTCCTGTTTGAGTGTTTTAGTATCTAAGATAAGGTGTCTTGATAGATAATCATCGTTCTCAAACATTATAAAATCTAGTATCCCTATAAAATATACTTTTTTTAGTTGATTATACTCTTCTGCTTTTTGAATCTGATTCACATAAGATTTACTACTATAATACAAACTTCTCTTAGCAAAGTTAGAATCTTTAGCTACTTGCATCTCAACTATAAACTCTTCATCATCTTGATTTTTAGCTTTTATATCTAGCACAGTATTTTTATAATCTTTTAGTTGTGGTATCTGATATGGATTAACTATCGTTAATGATTTTATTTGTTTAGTATTTTTAAAATCTAGTATAGAGTTTAAAAAGCTTATAAGAACTGATGTTTTATTTTCATCTCCAAATATCTTCTTAAATGCTATATCATTTTTTGGGTCGGCAAATCTCATAGATTAACTCTCTATAAAAAGACGAGCAGCAAGTTTTGCTACACTTGAGGCACTCTCTTTTTTTGTTGCTTTTGAGACACGGTTTACATGATCTTCTAAAAGTTTATGGTTATTGATAGCTTTTGAATCTCCACGCTTTATTTTTATGTATGAACCATCACTTTGTAGTTCATGAGCTAAAACATTATCAGAGTATTGAAGTTTTAAAATCTGTATAATCTTCTCTCTTGAATCTTTATCTTTGATTCCTGTTAGAAGTTCGATTCTTCTCACTAAGTTTCTTGGCATCCAGTCAGCAGATGAGATATAAACTTGTGTTTCATCATTTTTAAAGTAAAAAGTTCTAGGGTGTTCAAGATATTTACCTAAGATAGAGATAACCCTAATATTTTCACTCACACCTTTGATTCCTGGTTTTAAACAACAGATTCCACGAACAATAAGCTCCACTTTTACACCAGCTTGACTAGCTTTGTATAAAGCGCGAATCACATCATCATCAACAAGTGAGTTCACTTTTGCGATGATTAGACCATCTTTACCTCTTCTTGTTTCATTTTGGATTAGGGAAAGAATCTTAGGTTTTATCTGTGATGGTGCCATATATAGTTCATTTAGTTTACCTTTTTTACTAAAACCAGTAAGGAAGTGGAAAAATCTAGTTAAGTCATTTGTCACAACATCTTTACTTGTCATATAGCTCATATCTGTATATATTTTAGCAGTTGCTGGATTGTAGTTTCCTGTTCCTAGATGAGCATACTGTTTTAGTTTACCATTCTTTCTTCTAGTGATAAGGGTAGCTTTGGCATGAACTTTAAAACCTTTGATTCCATATATAACATGAGCTCCAGATTTTTCTAATGCTTTTGCCCAAATAAGGTTGTTTTCCTCATCAAATCTAGCTTTAAGTTCAACCATAACAGTTACTTGTTTACCAGATTCAGAAGCACTTATAAGTGACTGAACTATCGGAGAGTTTGTCCCTGAACGGTAGAGTGTCATCTTGATAGATACAACATCAGGATCTTTAGCAGCTACCTGAATCAGTTTTACAACTGGTTCAAAACTCTCATAAGGGTGGTAAAGTAAAATATCCTCTTTTTCTAATGTTGTAAATATATTTTCATTAGAATCTAAAGGTGGTAGAGTTTTTGGTTTAAATGGTGGTAGTAGAAGATGTGCAAAATCTTTGTTAGATACAATTTGCCAAAGTGAAGATAGATTTAAAAATGTATGAAATTTGAATATATCATCTTTGTAAACATTTGTATGGCGATTGAAAAAGTTGATAATCTCCTCATCAGAATCACTACCAATCTCAAGTCTTACCATCTCACCTTTACGGCGAAGTTTTAGACCCTCTTCAAGAATCTCCATAAAATCATCAGCTTCCTCATCCTCTATCTCCATATCAGCATTTCTAGTAACTCTAAATGAAGCATATTTTATAAGTGAATAGCCTGGGAATAGTTGTTCAATATGTTTAGCAACTAAACTCTCAATAGGAACATAAGTTCCCCCATTAATCTGTATAAACCTACTTAAAACTCTAGGAACACGGACGATTCCAAATCTCTCAATAGAGCGGTTATCACAATCATAAAGCTTTACAATCAAACCAAAACTAAGGTTATTTAGATGTGGAAAAGGGTGTGTAGCATCAACTGCGATAGGTATAATTACAGGATAGATATTTTCATTGAAATAACGGTTTAGTTGATTTTTCTCATTTTGGTTCACTTCATCATAAGATTTGATAGTGATTCCCTCAGGTTCTAGCTTTTTTAAGATACCGTTCATACAATGTTGTAAAACTTGTTGCTCTTGATGAAGATACTCTCTAATCTCACGAAGTTGTTGTAATGGTGTGAGTTTATCGGCACCTGATACGATGATTCCAGCAGAAAATAGCTTTTTTAAACCAGCTACACGAATCATATAAAACTCATCTAAGTTTGTTCCATAGATCGCAAGAAATTTTAACCTTTCAAGTAAAGGTAGAGATTCATCTTGTGCTTGTTTTAATACTCTTGTATTGAATTGTAACCAAGAGAGTTCACGGTTATTATAAAGGTCTGGATTTTTAAGATTTAACATTTTGTATCCTAAAATAAAATAGTTTTATCTATTATATCAAAAAGTTATTACTATATGGTTACTTTACGATTCCAGTTCCACTCCAGTTGGCACTATGGTAGATAGTCACACCATTTTTACGACCATAATACTCAAGTAAAAGTTTTTGAATTGTTGGTTCTATGCTTGGTTTAAACCAACCATTGTTACTTGTAGCTATCATAAAATCTACATCACCATCATATAACTCTTGACAAGTAGCTTCATAACATATCGCATTTCTAAACTTTACACCTTTGATGATAAAATCTGTTGGTTTTTTAGCTTGTATAAAATCAGCTTGACCATCAAAGAAAAAATCACTTATAAATTTTTGGGCAAATTTTGGAAGTGGAACATACTCACCAAAAGGTACTAACACCATTTTTTTTGCTATTTTAAATTCACCATTTTCAAAAAAATATGTAACATTATAGTTCTTATTATTTTCCATATATAGAGTTCCAGCTACAATAGAGATTTTATGCGATAAATTTTTTAGTTTATCTATAACTGTGCTATATCTATTCATAAATATAGGAAAACAGGATTCTGGTAAAACAACCAAATCATATCCCTCATCTATCGCTTTTTGAATCTCATTTAGGTTTTGGTTTATGAGTGGGTATTTTGAACTTCTAAGCCATTTCTCCTCTTGTTTTACATTTGTATCTACAAGTTTTATCTTTAATGGAGCATCTTTTTGTATTGGTTGATAGAAGTTAAATGCTAAAAATATAAGCATCAATGGGTAGTATCTGTATTGATTTTTTATATAATTTGGTAAAGTTAGTGCCATTAAAACTAAGATAAGTTGATATTTAAAAACACCTATGTAACTATCTATAAATATAAGTTCTATCTGTAACCAGTTCCAATCAAATGGTTGAAAATAGCTAAGTGAAAAAAGTAAAATAGCTCTAATATAAACTTTATTTGTTAGTGCTAAAATACCAAAAAAAAGTGTGTAGATAATCCCAAAACCAAAAGTGACAATGGGACTCATCCACCCAACACCAGTATAGTTAAAACTATATCCAATCCAGTAAAACCATAAAATCCCTATAAAAAACCCAGCAAATAAAACAGCTTTTTTGGGAATATATAAAAATAGTGCCAGAGAGGTTATGGCAAATATTGTATTTATAATTTTAAAAGAGAATCCATAATGCTCAAAATAGATGAAAGCACTAAAAAGAAGAGCTGTAATGATACCTAAAGATATATTACTAAAAAGAGATGTTGTTTTATTTATATTTTTTATTTTTTGAATCATAATCGAATTATAGCTAGAAGTTTACTCATTTGTTAATAGATTTTTTGTATAATCTTACTAATTTTATTTTAAAGGAAGTTAGAGCATGGAAATTATTTCTCAACTATTACCGTTTATATTCTTAATCGCAATTATGTATTTTGTGATTATTCGTCCACAACAAAAAGAGGCTAAGGCTAGAGAGGAGATGATAAACTCTCTTAAAAAGGGTGACAAAGTTGTTACTAATGGTGGTTTTATTGTTGTGATTCATAAAGTTGAAGATCAATTTTTAAGTGTTAAAATGAATAACGAAACAGTTGTTAAATTGACAAAAGATTCTATCGCTTCTAAATATGAAGATAACTCTTCTAAAGAGTAATAATTTTGGGAAAACTTAATTATCGTATAGTAATTTTTGGACTTGCTATAATTTTTGGTATATTTTTCTCTATCCCATCATTATTTCAAACTGAAAATGGAAAAAAAGTTACATTAGGGCTTGACCTTCAGGGTGGTCTTCATATGCTTTTAGGTGTTAAAACTGAGGAGGCTACAAAATCTCGTATCAAATCTATCGCAGCTAGTGTAAAACATTTTGCTCAAAGAAATGATATCTTGATAGATGAGCTTAAGTTTGATGAATCTGGTATCTCATTTACACTTTTAGATTCTGATGATACAAAAGCTATGGATCAGTTTTTAAAAGAGATTGATGGTTTAGTGGTAGATCAAAATGGTGAAGTTTTTTCTTTAAATTTAACAGATAAAGAGATTAAAAAAACTGAAAAAGAGGCGATAGATCAAGCGATAGAGACTATTAGAAATAGACTAGATCAGTTTGGTTTAGCAGAGCCTATTGTAGCTCGTCAAGGTGCTGAGAAGATTCTTGTTCAATTAGCAGGGATTAAAACTCAAGAGGATGAGCAAAGAGCTAGAGAGCTTATCTCTCGTGCTGCTAAACTTGAGCTTATGGCTGTTGATGAAGATAGAAATGCTCGTGTTTACAATATGAGCGAATCTGATGCTAGTGAGTATGGTGATGTGATTTTAGAAGATGCTAAAAATCCAGCTATTAAGTACCTAGTTCATGAGATTCCTATCCTTGATGGAGGTATGCTTACAGATGCTTCTATGGGGTTTGATCAAAACAATAGACCTCTAATCAACTTTAAGCTTAATGCTGAGGGTGCTGAGATATTTGGTGATTTTACTGGTAGAAATGTTGGTAAAAGACTTGCTGTTGTTTTAGATGGGAAAGTTTACTCTGCTCCAAATATCAACGAAAGAATCGGTGGTGGTTCAGGTCAAATATCTGGAAATTACACAGTTATGGAAGCAAAAGATTTAGCTATTGCTCTTCGTTCTGGTGCTTTACTTGCTCCAATCTACCTAATGGAAAAGCGTTCTGTTGGTCCTAGTTTAGGTGCTGATTCTATCAGAGCTAGTATGATCGCTTTAGTTGGTGGTTTTGTTTTAGTTATCGTTTTTATGATGGTTTATTACCGTATGGCTGGTGTTATCGCGAACATCGCTCTGATTGCTAACCTTTTCCTTATTTTAGCTGTTATGAGTCTTTTTGGAGCAACACTTACACTTCCAGGTATGGCAGGTATCGTGCTTACAGTTGGTATGGCTGTTGATGCGAATGTTATTATCTCTGAGAGAATTAGGGAGCTTATCTATCAAGGTAAATCGATTCATAAAGCGATAGAAGAGGGTTACTCTAATGCTATGAGAGCGATTTTAGATGCTAACATCACAACTCTTATCGCTGCTGTTGTTCTTTATGCTTATGGAACTGGTGCTATTAAAGGTTTTGCTATTACGATTAGTATCGGTATATTAGCTTCTATGCTTACAGCGATTTTAGGTACTTATGGAATCTACCAAATGTTAGAAGATAAGATACAAAAAAGTAAAGACAACCGTTTTTGGTTTGGGATTAAGGGGTAATTATGGAATTTTTTAGATATACAAAAACCTTTAATTTTATGGGTAAATCAAAAATGGCGATGGTTATTTCTATCGTTTTACTTTTGAGTTCTTATATCCTTTTAGCTACAAAAGGTTTAAACTATGGTGTAGATTTTGCTGGTGGAACTATTGTTCAAGTAAAATATGATAAAACAGCTCCTATCGATGAGATGAGAAAAAAGCTAAAATCAAATGAGATTTTTGAGAGTGCTTCTATAACTGAGTTTGGTTCTCCAGATGAGGTTGTGATTCGTATGAAAAATACAACTAGTAATGTTACTATCGATATAGGAGATGTTACTAGAGAAACACTAAAAGGTACTGGTAACTATGAGATTCGTCGTGTAGATATTGTTGGTCCAACTGTTGGAGCTGAACTAAAAGAGAAAGGTATCATATCTTTACTTTTAGCTATTGCTGGTATTTTGATATATGTAGCGTTTAGATTTGAGTGGAGATTTGCTGTTGCGTCAATTTTCGCACTTATTCACGATATCTCTATCGCTCTTGGTGCTATCACTTTGGTTGGTTTAGATGTAAACCTTGATGTATTAGCAGCACTTTTAACGATTTTAGGTTATTCACTAAACGATACTATCATCGTTTTTGACCGTATCCGGGAGGGTGTTACTAGCTCTAAAAATACAGATTTAACAGATATTGTAAACGAATCTGTTACTCGTACTTTAGCTAGAACAACTCTAACTTCACTTACAACTTTCTTTGTTGTATTTACTCTATTTATGTTTGGTGGTGAGATTATTCATGCCTTCGCATTTACACTTTTAGTTGGTGTAGTTGTTGGTACATACTCATCAGTTTTTGTTGCTTCACCTATCCTTATCTGGTTTGGTTTTGATGTGAAAGATTATCACGCTAAACTAGCAGATAAAGCAAAAAGGGAAGCTGAAAAGCAAAGAATGCGAGATCAGTACGAATCTGGCGTTATGTAATATAATTTTAGATAATCATCTATATAAGTGTATATCTTAGATTTAAGATATACACAACCCTCTCAAACTTACATTTTTCAGTCACCCCTTAAGATAGTTTTTGTATAATCACCACAATTTAAAGTTAAGGTGTTGTTATGGATTGGGGTAAGGTAATATATGTATTTTTCTCACTTATGAGTTTAACATCGATCGCTGGTTTTTTGTATGAACATGGTGCGGTTACTCTTTTTGTGGCAGCGAGTTTAAATCTCGTATCTACTTTCTTGAAGATTGGTGTTAGAAACCTTCTCTCAGCTGAACTATTGGCTTCATCTCTTGTAGCAGATCTACATCTGATTCCAGCTTTTATCTATTTGGAAATTGTTGGGAACTTAGAGTGGGCTATCGCTTTAACTATTGGTGCTTTAATCGCTAACCTTTTCTCTGTTGGATTAGTCTATATAGAGAGCTCAAAAATACATGATGAATATTAGGAAAAAAATTGGAATATAACTCAAAAACAATCGAAAAAAAATGGCAAGAGTATTGGGAAGAGCATAAAAGTTTTGAACCAACAGAAGATTTTACAAAAGAGAAAAAGTATATACTAAGTATGTTCCCTTTCCCTAGTGGAAGATTACATATGGGTCATGTTAGAAACTACTCTATAAGTGATGCTTTTGCTAGTTTTGCTCGTCAACAAGGTAAAAATGTTCTACACCCTATCGGTTTTGATAGTTTTGGTATGCCTGCTGAAAATGCTGCGATTAAGAACAATGCTAACCCTAAAACTTGGACTTATGACAACATAGACTATATGAAAAAAGAGTTTAAATCTTTAGGTTTTTCATTCTCAAAAGATAGAGAGTTAGCAACATCAGATGAACTTTACACTAAGTTTGAGCAAGGTTTCATCATAGATATGTTTGAGAAAGGTTTACTTTATCGTAAAAAAGGGTTACTAAACTGGTGTCCACACGATCAAACTGTTTTAGCAAATGAGCAAGTTGTAGATGGTTGTTGTTGGAGATGTGATACTCCAATAGTTAAAAAAGATATGAATCAATACTACTTTAAAATAACTGAGTATGGTGATGAACTTTTAGCAGATCTTAAAAAGCTTGAGGGTGGTTGGCCTAAACAAGTTTTAACTATGCAAGAGAATTGGATAGGTAAATCAAATGGTTTAGAGTTTGATCTTTTCTTTGATGAAGATTCTAAAGCTAAACTAGATTCTAAATTTGAATCTTTTGATGTTTTTACAACAAGACCAGATACTATTTATGGTGTGAGTTATACAGCTCTTGCTCCTGAGCATGAGATTATCACATATATGATAGAAAACAACCTTTTAAGTGACCATGTAAAAACTCAGATAGATGTTATGAAAAACACATCATCTATCGATAGACAAAAAGAGAAATCTGGGGTTAGTTTAGATCTTGATGTTATACATCCATTAACAGGTAAAAAAGTACCAGTTTGGTGTGCTAACTTTGTTCTTATGGATTATGGTAGTGGTGCTGTTATGGCTGTTCCTGCTCATGATGATAGAGATTATGATTTTGCTAAAAAGTATGATCTACCTATCAATGAGGTTATTAAACCTTTTGAGGGTGAACATGATTTTACAAAATCAGCATTTACTGAGGTTGGTGAGCTTATAAATTCTGAGGAGTTTAACGGACTTAACTCTAAAAAATCTCAATACAACATCATAAAAATGTTTGAAGAGAAAAACATAGGTAAAAAAACTACAAACTATAAACTAAAAGATTGGGGTGTAAGTCGTCAAAGATATTGGGGTGCTCCGATTCCTTTTGTTCATTGTGATGATTGTGGTTTAGTTATGGAGAAAAAAGAGAATCTTCCTATCGCTTTACCTGAAGATGTTGAGATAACAGGTGAAGGTAATCCACTAGATAACCATCCAACTTTCAAACATTGCTCTTGCCCTAAATGTGGTAAAGATGCTGTTCGTGAAACAGATACTATGGATACATTTGTAGAATCTTCTTGGTACTTTTTAAGATTTTGTGCTTCACCTGAGAATTGGGAAAAAGAGGCTTTTTCAAAAGAACAGATGAGATACTGGATGGATAAAGGTGTCGATCAATATATAGGTGGAATCGAACATGCGATACTTCACCTTTTATATGCGAGATTTTTTACTAAAGTTTTTAGAGATTTAGGTTATATCGAGTTTGATGAGCCTTTTGGTAATCTTTTAACTCAAGGTATGGTGCTAAAAGATGGTGCTAAGATGTCAAAATCTAAAGGAAATACAGTTGATCCTGATGCTATCATAGAAAAATATGGTGCTGATACTGCTAGACTTTTCATACTCTTTGCTGCTCCACCAACACAAGAGTTAGAGTGGAACGATTCTGCTGTTGAGGGTTCTTACAAGTTTATAAAAAGATTTTTTGATAGAAGTTCAAACATTGTAAAAACAGATACAATTCCAAACATAGACCATTCATCACTTACTAAAGATGAAAAACTTGCTAGAAAAAAAGTGTACGAAGCACTACAAAGAGCAACTGATGTTTATGAGGAAAGATACACTTTTAACACTATGATAGCTGGTGTTATGGAGGCTATGAATGCTTTAAATACTCAGTCAAATAGTGATGTTTGGAGTGAGGGGTATTGGATTTTAAGTTCAATTATGGAACCTGTAATTCCACACACTTGTTGGGAGATAAGTAGTGAGTATTTTTCATTAAACAACCTTGCTCCTCAAAAAATCTTAGAGGAAGTTTTTGTAGAAGATTCTGTAACTCTTGGTGTTTCTGTGAATGGTAAAAGAAGAGCAGAGATAGAGGTTGCGATAGATGAAACTAAAGAGAATATTATCGAGTTAGCAAAAGCGGAAGTTTCTAAATGGTTAGAGGGTAAAACTATTGTAAAAGAGATAGTTGTTCCTAAAAAACTTGTAAATCTTGTAATTAAGGGTTAGTTTTGAGATTCTTTTTACCTATAACACTACTCATAGCACTGTTTTTTTCAGCTTGTGGTTATAAACCAAGTGCGGTATATGCTAGGGAGGTTATTGGTGAAAAGGTTAGTACAAATATCAAAATATCATCAGCTGATCCTGAAAATAGTGTGATAATTAAAGATGCTGTTGATTCTGCTATCATATCTATCTTTCACGCATCTATTAGTGATAAATCAGATTCAGATACACATCTAATCATAAGTTTAAAGACACCTATATATACACCAATTGAGTTTGATTCAAATGGTTTTGTTATCGCTTATAGGATGTCATTATCTTTAAAAATTAAAAAGATTAAAAATGGTGTAGCTAAAACATATATATCTAACGGTTCACACGATTTTTCTATAACACCAAATGCTATTGTTACAGACCAAGAAAGGTTTGAAGCTATAAAATATAGTGCTCAAAAAGCTATAAACTCATTTATTGCTAAAACATCTATTGATGGTGCTAGAGTAAGTAAGAGATAAGGGGTAAAAAATGAATATTCAGATTATTATTAAAAAAGCTATTAAAAGATTAGAGTTAGAGGGTAAAATGTTAACTCCAGATTTTTATGCTGAAGCGTTTTGTAAAGAGGCATCTAAAGCTGGTTTTTTGACTGAAGATTGTGGTAAGATTCAAAAAGCTACATTAACACTAAACAAAGAGTTTCAAAAAGAGATTCACGATTATAGAATCAAAACTATGAATGAATTTGTCCGTTTTTTAATCTCTAAACTAAATAGAACAAGTAGTTCAAAATGTGTTAGTTTACTAGATTCTCAAATCTCATTTACTAAAAAGATACTACAAGTTATAGAGCTTTTACATAATAAAGAGGCTAGTGATCTAGCTAAACAATCTTTAGACCTTTTAAAATCAAATCCAACAGAATCTCAAATAGAACAGTTTAAACAATACTGGATAAACTTCCTTACAACTTACGATGATACATTTTTATATACATTAGAATCTCTAGGTGATGTAGATAGTTCTGATCTTAAAAAGACCATATCAAACTTAAAACTTCAAAAGGCAGATACTACACCATCTCAAACTCCAGATTTGAAAAAAGTATCTTCACTTTTAGTTTCATCTTTAGTACCATCAATCTCTCCAAAAATGGATGCTAAAATAGTAAATCTTAGTAAAAAGATAAAAAAAGATCCATCAACTATTATGAGTGAATCGATAGAGAAAGAGATAAAAGAGGCAGTTGCTATCAGGATAGCTTTAGATAAAAAAAGTTTAAATGGTATGGTTGAATCTTTTGATCATCTACTAGATAAACTATCTGTAAAAATCATAGATATTATTGGTAGATCAGATAGTTCAACTCTTGAGATTCAAAAGATTAAAGAGGAGCTAGAAAATTATGGTGAACATGAAACAGTTAATTTTAAAGCAGCTCATAAAAAACTATATAATATAGCATCTACACTAGAGAAAAACTCTAAAGTTTTTAGTGAAGATTTGAAAACTCATAGTAGTAAAGTTGATGAATTGGTTAAAAAAGTGAATCAGCTTGAAAAAGAGTTAGCTCGTACAAAAGAGGAATCTAAAGAGGATTTTTTAACTAAGCTTTACAACAAAAGAGCTTTAGATGAGTTTATGAAAATTAAAGAGGCAGAGTTTACTAGATATGAGAGAAACTACTCAATCGTTATGTTTGACCTTGATCTATTTAAAAAAGTAAATGATACTTATGGACATGATGCTGGTGATGCTGTTTTATCTGCTTTTGCTAAGATTCTTAAAAAAGAATCTAGAAGTGTAGATATTGTTGGTCGTTTTGGTGGTGAAGAGTTTATGGCTATACTTAGTGAGACAGATATTGAGGGTGGTGCTATTTTTGCTGAGAAAGTTAGAAGACATGTTGAGTATGCTAAGTTTATCTACAAGGGTAAAAGAATCAATGTAACAGTTAGTTGTGGTGTTTCTGAGAGAAAACTACACTCATCTCTACAAAACACAATCAACTCATCAGATGAATACCTTTATGAAGCTAAGAAAAATGGTAGAAACCAAGTAGCTTATAAGAAAAATTAGTGTTAAAAGAGTTTTTAGAGAACAAACCTTTATACTATACGGAGATAGACTATACCCGTATGCCAAGGGTGTATGAAAAGGTAAAAAAAAGTTTTAATCTACCTAAAATTATCCATCTTATAGGTACAAATGGTAAAGGTACTACTGGTCGTTTTTTAGCATCAGCACTCAACTCATTGGGGTTTAGTGTTGGTCACTACACATCTCCCCATATTTTAAAGTTCAACGAAAGAATCTGGTTAAATGGTGATAGTGTTGATGATTCCACTTTGGATAAAAATCATATAAAATTACAAAAGCTTTTATCTAAAAAAGATTTAGATTCCCTTAGTTATTTTGAGTACACAACTTTGTTGGCGATGATGGTATATGATGGTTGTGATTATGTTATTTTAGAAGCTGGTTTAGGTGGTGAGTATGATGCGACAGCTGTTTTTAAAAAGGAGCTAACTCTTGTAACACCGATAGATTTTGACCATGAGGCTTTTTTAGGTGAAACGATAGAGGAGATAGCAACTACGAAACTAAACGCCATCCAGAAGAGGGCAATTTTAGCAGATCAAAAATTTGATAAAGTTTATGAGATAGCTTTAAATAAAGATGCCAAAATAGAGAGAGTTGGAAGCTATATAACTCCAAATGATATAAAAAATATAGAGATGATCTCTAAAGCTCTAAAACTTCCAAAATATCTACAAGAGAATCTAAAACTTAGTATATCTGCTTTAAATCTCTTAGGTATTAAATATGATGTAGATGATTTTAAAGATGCTAGATTGTTCGGACGACTTAGTAGATTAGATGAGAATATCTATATAGATGTTGGTCATAACACTTTAGCATCTAAAGCTATCTTAGAATCTCTTTTAGGTGAAAAATATATCTTGGTTTACAACACATATAAAGATAAAAATTATGAAGAGATTTTAGAGATACTAAAGCCAATTATAAAAAGTGTTGAGATTATAGATGTTGATGAGGATAGGATAGAATCTAAAGAAAAACTAGAGAAAACTTTAGATAAATTAGCTATAAAACATAGCTGTTTTAATGGTATAGATAAAGATGAAAACTATCTGGTTTTTGGTTCATTTAGTGTTGTAGAGAGGTTTTTAAAGGGTTATTATGAATGATCACTTTACAATCACCATACATGATGATAATGGTGTTAAGCAGTTTAATCTACATCAGTTTGTAAAAACAGTTATCATATATGTTGTAGTTTTTTTAGCATTTGTTGGTTTAAGTGCTGGAGCAACCATATACTACCTAAACTATGAGCTTGGAAACATTGAAAAAAAACGGGTAAAAGTACAAACAGCTTACGATGAGATAGAGAAAAAAAATAAGATTTTAGATCTAAATATGAAAGAGACAGAGAAGATTCTTCAGGTTAAAAAAGAGGAGCTTGATGATCTTTCAACTTCACTATCAGAGATAGAGAGTATGATAGGTTTAAATCCACCAGAAGATACCCCTATAAAAGAGAGAATCAACCTAACAAAAGTAAACTCTCAAGAGATGGTGGTTTTATTACAATTTGTACCTAGTGGCTCACCAATAGAGTTTAAAGGTATAACAAGTAAGTTTGGTTATAGAATGCACCCTATATTGAAACGAAGAGAGTTCCATTACGGTATAGATATGAGAGCTAAGATGAGAACACCAGTTTATGCTACGGCGGATGGAATCATAGAGTGGGCAGGTTTAAAAAAGAAAAGTGGTTATGGAAGACTTATCGTTATACAGCATAACTATGGTTTTAAAACATACTTTGGACATTTAAACAAAGTTGTGGTAAAATCGGGACAATTTATCAAAAAAGGTGATTTAATAGCTTATACTGGTAACTCTGGTAGAAGTAATGGACCACATCTACATTATGAGATAAGATTTAACAAAAGGGTTATAGACCCCTCATTATTCATAAAATGGAACTTAAATAATTATCAAGATATCTTTAAGAAGGAAAAGAAAATACCATGGCAATCTTTAATAGCAATGACAAAAAACATAAGAATAGTAATCCCGACACAAGTACAACAATCATCACAGCTGGTTCAGCAATCAAAGGTGAAATAGATCTATCTTGTAATCTTTACATAGATGGAAATTTTGAGGGTGTTATAAGCTCATCAAAAGAGGTAAATATAGGTAAAAATGGTCATCTAAAGGGTGATATAGTTACTAAAAGACTTGTTGTTCAAGGTTATATAGAGGGTTGTGTTAATGCTGAGATTGTTGAGATTAAAGCTGATGGTAGAGTTAGTGGTACTATCGAAGCTATGGAGCTTATAATAGAACCAAAAGGTGTTTTTGAGGGTAATAGTATCATCAAAAACACTTCAGACCATATCTTAGAAGTTGATAGTAATAAACAACTTAATAAACCTAAAAACTAGTTAGAAAATATGTCACAAAGTCCACTTTTTCAACACTTTAAAACTCAAAAAAAAGATGATTTAGAGATTCTAATATGTGAAGATTCTAAAGAGGCACACGAGCTAGAGAGTGTTGCCAAATACTTTAAAAAAGATGTGATTCTTTTTCCAGATTTTC
>CAYLNF010000007.1:0-30666 GCA_964385165.1 uncultured Sulfurimonas sp. | reverse complement strand
TATCAATATCTGGATTAGCATCCATTTGAGCCCAACCCTCAACACCATCAGCACCTTCAAGTATATCTTTATAACCAAGACGAGCTAAAGTATTTTTAATAATACGACGCATTGTAGAACTGTCATCAACAACAAGTAATTTCAATTGAAATCCTTTATTTTAATATTTTTAATAAATCTAATACCAATATAATAGCAGAAAATTGTTTGTTTTTCTATTAATCTATAAGTTTAAACATCTTTGGTAAGTCAAGTGTTCCCTCATAGTAAGCTTTTCCTATAATTACACCATCAACCTCTTTAGTAGCAACAAGAGCTTCTATATCAGATTCATCTTTTACACCACCACTAGCTATGGTACTAACACCACTAGCTCTTGCTATATCTAAAGTAAACTCAACATTTACACCACTAAGTGTTCCATCTTTACCAACATCGGTACAGATAATAGCTTCAACACCAGCATTAGCAAACTCTTTTGCTAAATCGGTAGCTTTCATAGTAGATACTTCACCCCACCCCTCAACAGCTACATAACCATCTATCGCATCGATTCCAACAGCGATAGGGTATTTGCTAGCCATATCTTTTACAAATTGTGGATTTTTAACAGCAATAGAGCCAAGAATAATCCTATCTATTCCTATCTCTAACATCTTTTTGATAGTCTCCTCATCTCTGATTCCACCACCAAGTTCAAGCTTAACATCACAGTTTTTACGAATCTTAACAATCTGCTCTAAGTTTTTAGGCTCACCAGCAAAAGCACCATTTAGGTCAACTAAATGTACCCACTCAGCACCCATCTCCTCAAACTTCTTAACTAAGCTCCAAGGCTCATCAGAATAAATCTTAGCACTATCCATCAAACCTTTAGTAAGACGAACAGCCTTTCCATCTTTTAAATCAATCGCAGGGTATAAAGTCATTTTTTTCCTTTTTCTAATTTTATAATATCTCTTAATCTCATATTATACTTAAAATCTAACTAACTATAAATATTGCCTCTAAAATCAATATCTTCAACTATTGTTTCTACAACAACCTCATCATCTATCAATTCAAAAACAATCCTTATCTTCCCTTTTCTAATTCTAGATTTTCCTCTTAAATTATGTTTCAAATCTTTTATATCAAGAGTTACATCCAAATTATAGATTTTCTTTTTAATAGCTAAAACCACTAAATCATCAACTTCTGATTCTGTTATAGTATTACTATTTTTTAAAAGAAATTTACTTGCCTTTTTAAGATATGTTATTTTTATAGTTTTAATCATTCAAATATTTATATTAACAATTTTTGTAGAAGCTATCTCTTTATCTTCTGGACTCATACTACTTAAAATATTTTCAATATCTTTTTGTTCCTCATCACTTACATACTGAGTATCTAATATTTTAAATTTTTCAACCATATCATCTTTAAACTCTCTAATTATTTGTAAAAAGAGTTCAGCCTTATCCTCTCTAACTGATATTTGTACTTCCATAACATACCTCTAATAATTAACTTTTTTATAAATTAATAAAATTTTCCAATATTTTAAGACCATTATCATGGCTTTTTTCTGGGTGGGGTTGGATTCCAAACACATTGTTGTGTGCTACTGCTGATGTGAACTCATAGCCGTAGTAACTTTGTCCAATTATATCTTCACTATCTGTACAATTTACATGGTAAGTATGAACAAAATAAAGATAATGCTCCTCATCTAGGTTTTCAAAAAGTGGGTGTTTTTTAGTAAACATACGATTCCAACCCATATGTGGAACTTTTAGTGGTTCACTAAATTTTGTAGTATCAAAAGGTGTAACACTCCCTTTTATGATTCCTAAACCCTCATTTTTTCCAAACTCTTCACTACTTTCAAAAAGTAACTGCATCCCTAAACAGATTCCAAGCATAGGTTTTCCACTCTTAGCATACTCTCTTAGTGGCTCAACCATATCTCTCTCTTTTAGATGTTCCATAGCATCACCAAAAGCACCAACTCCAGGGAGGATTAGCTTATCATACTCTTTAAATCTACTAGGATCACTCTCAACTACTGTCTCTTTACCCAACTTAGCAAACGCATTTTTAACACTTGCTAAATTTCCCATATTATAATCAACTATTGCTATCATTCGTTATTTTTCACTTTTGTAAATTTTATATAAACTGCTAAACTAAATATCAAGATAGAAACACTACCAACGATAAGTGTCGCAGATATTAACTTTTCAGGATCTGTAATCGCAAACTTAAACACCAACATCAACGCTTCTATCGATAAAGCGATAATGATAGAACCCAAAAACTTAACCATCGTTTTATTTGGTCCCGATATATCATGCTCTTTATGTTGCCCTAGTATCTCCTCCTCTATAAGTGTCTTAGAGAGATCAAATATCGCCAAGGATAGGGTTAATAAAATTGTTGCTTTAAACATATCGTTAATCACTAAAGATGATAGTATTATATCATTTTCAAAAAAACTTTTTATAGCGTGTGTAAAAAGTAATAAAGCAACTGCGATAAGAGCAAAAGCAAATAAAGCATAAGTTAATTTAAAAAACCTAGAGAAAAACTCCTCAGAACTATTTTGGTGAGATATTTTTATAACCTCATCAAGTGGCATATCTAAACAAGCTATATATTTTAAATTATTATTCTCATCAAAAATCGGTTGTGATGCTGTAACAGTCAAATCATCTGTAATTAAAGATGGATATGGATCGGTGATAGAACATCTCTCCTCCCTAACAGCACGATAATAGTAAGCACGATCAGCTCTAATCTTACCAGCATCCTCATCTATCTGCTTATTTGCTGTAAATGTTGGAGTCACTTGAACACCTCGTGTATCAAGAAGATAAACACCCTCACAATTTTCCAAATCAGCTTTTATCTTTAAAAGCCTAGGCATAATCATATCGATTGATAAAGATGGTAATCTATTTGGAATATTTTTAGAAAAAAGATAACAAAAATATGCCCTAGCCTTTGTACGACCCTCAGAAAAATGTTGTATATCTGATGCTACCATTAGAATCCCTTTTTTTGAGTAATTATATCTAAATATACTATTAATTTTACTCTGAAATTATCATGAATAGATTTATCTGCTATAATTATTTAAAAAATATAAGGCTTAACTAAACTATGGGATTTAAACTATTTTTACTACTTGAAAAATTTTTAATGGCACTTCCAAAAAAACAGAGAAAAAACTTTTTTTCAGCTTTAGCTACACTTGCTTATAAGATATCTAAAAAATATCGCCGTATAGCTCATATAAATCTTGATTACGCTTTTGATAACAAGATGAGCGATGAGGAGAAAGATGAGATAACAAAGTATAGTTTTAAAAATCTATCATACAATTTTCTACATCTTATGGAGCTTCGTCATATGAGTAAAGCTGAACTAAAAGATAAGATAACTATACAAAATATAGAAGCAGTAGAGAGGGTTCACAAAGAGGGTCGTGCTGTTATCTATGTAACAACTCACTACTGCTCTTGGGAGCTAGGTGGTGCTTCTATCGGTGCTTTTATCGAACCCCTTGCTGCTGTTTATAAAAAACTAAAAAATAGTGCTTATGAGGAGTGGTTACTAGATGCTAGATCTAGTTTTGGAAATACAAACTTAGAGAAATCAAATGTGGTAAAACCACTTATAAAACTTATAAAAAACAAACAAGCTAGTGGATTACTCATAGATACAAATATCAATAAAAGAGAGGGTGTAGAGGTTGAGTTTATGGGAAAACCTATAAGACAAACCTCAATACCAGCCTACCTAGCTAGAAAGTTTGATGCTGCTATCATCCCTGTTACTATCAGAACTGATGATGAGGAGAACTACACTTTGATGATATTTGATGAGATTAAAGTTGAAAAAACAGAAGATCAAGAGGCAGATATACTAAAAGCTACACAGCTTCAAGCTGATTGGTTAACTAAGATTATCAACGATGAACCAAAATTTTGGTTTTGGTTACACCGTAGATGGAAAAGTGATAATCCAGAGATTTACAAAAAAGAAAATTATAAATAACTCTTACACTCTTTTGTTCTAGCTTCAAACAGCTTTAAAATCGTTAAGAAAAAAGCTGTTATAGCTGGTCCTAGAATCATACCCCAAAAACCAAATGTTGATAATCCAGCGATGATAGCAAAAAAGATAAGAAGCTCATCCATTTTAGTATCATCATCCTCTAAAAGTCTTGTATTTATCTCTTTTATAATTAAAGGTTTTATAAATGTATCTGCGATAATCGAGATAACCACAACAGAGTAAACAGCTATAAATATACCATTACTAGAATCCCCTATCGCAAACTCATACACCATAAATGGTAACCACATAATGATACCACCAACAACAGGAATTAAAGAAGCAAATCCATACATTATCCCAAAAAGTAAACCGTTGTAACCCATAAATGAGATAGCTATACCAAAAAGAATCCCCTCAAACATCGCTGTTACGATTATGGAGTAAAAAACAACACTCATAACAGATGATAACTCTTTTGCCATAAGTGTAGTTTCATCAACAGATATTTGAATCACCCTTTTTAGATACTCAACAACAGTTGAACCATTATACTGAGCAAAGAAATAAAACACTATTACTAAAAAAGCATTTTTTAAAAAACCAGCACTAAAAGCACCTATTTTACCTGTGATACCTAAAGCTAAAGATGTTAAATTGTTTATATTTATATCACTGTTTATCTCTTTAGTATATGGTAATATAAAGTTCATATACTCAGGTGGGGATTCTATAAGTTTACGAATCAATATCTCAACTTTAACAAGAACCTCTTGATCTAAGGCATTTAAAGATATACTCAATGTTGTTAAAAAATATCCAAGTGGAGCAAAAAATAAGATAGCTAAAAGTAAACTAGATATAAAAGCAGCAAATAGTTTTGATTTTATGTAACCCTCCAACATATTTTGAATATTTGATGTAGAGACTGCTAAAAGTGCTGCTATTGTTATGCTCATAATGAATGGTGTATATAGTAGGTACATCCAGTATAGTGAGGTCGCAAATAGGATTGCTATAAAATATTGAGGTTTCATTAAAAAAGTTTACCCTCCTCTTTTGGTGGTACTATATCTAAAATCTCATAAGTAAAACGGGTAGCTTTTCTACCTTTTGCTGTTCTTTCTAAATAACCATTTGCTAAAAGGTAAGGTTCAAGTACATCTTCCACCGTCCCCTCATCTTCACTTAGTGCTGCTGCTATCGTACTTAACCCCATTGCTCTACCATTTGTAGAAGCTAAAAGATTTAATAACCTTAAATCCATCTCATCAAAACCGTGGGAGTTGATTCCCAACTCGTTTAAAGCATACTGAGTTCTATGATGCTCTATACTTTTCTCATCAGCAACATCAGCAAAATCTCTAACACGACGAAGTAAACGGAGTGCTATCCTAGGTGTTCCCCTACTCCTTTTTGCTATCTCTAAAGATGCTTCATGAACTATCTCTTTATTTAGTTTATTTGATGCTTGTGAGATTATCTTTGCTAACTCATCTGAGTTATAAAACTGCATCCTAAAACTCATACCAAACCTATCTCTAAGTGGATTAGATAACATACCAGCTCTTGTTGTAGCACCGATAAGTGTGAATCTAGGTAAGTCAATCTTTACAGTTTGAGCAGCTGGTCCACTACCTATGATAATGTCGATTCTAAAATCTTCCATAGATGAGTATAGTATCTCCTCCACAGCAGGAGCAAGTCTATGAATCTCATCTATAAAGAGTATATCACCCTCCTCTAGGTTTGTTAGAATCGCAGCTAGATCGCCACTCTTTTCTATCATAGGAGCAGCTGTTACTTTTATATTTGTATTCATCTCATTTGCGATTATTAAAGCTAGAGTTGTTTTACCAAGCCCAGGAGGTCCAAAAAAAAGTACATGATCTAACGCTTCATCCCTTTTTTTACTAGCCTCTATAAAAACACCAAGATTCTTTTTAATCTGCTCTTGACCAATATACTCACTCCAAGCATCTGGACGAAGGGTAACTTCACTACTCTCCTCATCAGCATTAAACTTCTCTATCTCTACGATTCTATCCATCATCTTTTATATCTTAGTATGTGTGTATTTCTTGAGGAAACTCTTTTGATTGAACCTCATCACTGTAATTTTTAACAGCTTCTCTAACTAAACTAGCACCATCTATATATTTTTTTACAAACTTAGGTGTAAACTCCTCAAAAAGCCCTAACATATCTGAGAACACTAACACTTGACCATCTACATCTTTACCAGCACCAATCCCAATAACAGGGATAGAAACAGATTTAGCTACCTCTTGAGCAACATTAGCTTTTACACCCTCTATCACCATACAAAAAGCACCAGCTTCCTCAACTGCTCTAGCATCATCTATAAGTTGTAAAGTCTCCTCATCAGTTTTACCTTTTACTTTATACCCACCATCACCACGAACAGATTGAGGTAATAGTCCAATATGTCCACAAACAGCTATACCATTATCTGTTAGATGTTTTATAATATTTGCTTTATCTTTACCACCCTCTATCTTTACACAATCAGCATTAGTTTTTTGAAAAACTTTTATACCATTTTTAAGTGCCTCTTTTTTGTTAGTGTAAGTACCAAAAGGCATATCACAAACTATAAAGCTATTTTTAGCACCATTACAAACAGCATTTGTATGGTATATCATCTGATCCATTGTTGTACTTAGTGTATCATTTTTCCCTGCGAAGCTCATATTTAAGCTATCACCAACAAGAATCATATCACAGCTATCTTCAAATAGTTTAGCAAATAGTGCGTCATAAGCGGTAATCATAACTAACGGCTTTACACCCTTAGATTTTTTTATAGAATTGATAGTCATTTTTTTAGTCATCATAAAACTCTTTATTATTTTAGTAAAAAGAATTTTAACTAAAAAGTGATACAATTACACTAAATAGGAGAATTATTTTATGGGTATTCGAAGTTATATTGAAGATAACTATGATTTTGATATTGTTGATGAGTTTCTTGATCACTATAATCTTATGTGTGAAAGTATGGAAACTATCGTAATAAATATATCCGATGAAGAGATGCGAGAGAGAAGTATTGATGAACTTTTTAGAATTATTCACAATATTAAATCTGCTTCAGCATATCTAAAAATAATCTCTATGAATAGGTTAGCTAGTGTAGTTGAGGAGGAGCTTGAAGATATAAGAGATCTTCATAAACCTGTATCTCAAGAAGCTATCGACTGGCTCATTAAGATTAGTGATATGTTCGCAACTTGGAATGATGATTTTAAACAAGACAATGAACTCTCTAAAGTAACTTACTCTCTAATTAAATTACCAGATATGGAAGAATTAAATTTATGAAAAAATTAGTAGCATTTATAACATCTGGATACCCAGAAAAATCTTTTAGTGTTGACCTAGCTTTAGCTTTAGGTGAGAGTGGTGTTGATACACTTGAGCTTGGTGTACCATTTTCAGATCCAGTAGCTGATGGTCCACTTATAGAAAAAGCAAACCACAAAGCTTTAGATTTAGGTTTCAAATTTGAACACCTTTTAGATATATCTAAAGAGGTAGCACCAAAAGTAGATACACTATGGATGGGTTACTTTAACAGTTTTTACCAACAAAACTTAGATAAGCTGATTCCACTAGCAAGTGAGATAGGTGTAAATGGTCTAATTATCCCAGATTTACCACATGAAGAGGCTTTAGCTTATAGTGAACTTTTTAAATCTAACGATATGGCAAATATCAGCTTTGTAGCACCAACAGATTCAGAAGATAGAATCAAAGAGGTGGTAAGTGATGCTCAAAAATTTATCTATATGGTAGCATACACAGGAATCACAGGTTCAGGGAAAGCTGAAGATCTACAACCATTTTTAAACTCTATAAAAAGATATACGCAAACACCAGTTTATGTAGGTTTTGGGGTAAATGCTAAAACAGCTAAAGATAAAGTGGTTGGTGCTGATGGAGTAATTGTAGGGAGTGCTTTTATAGATATACTTCTACAAGATAGTAAAAACTACACTCAAAAGATAAAAGAGTGTTCAGAGTTAGCTAAAATCATTAAAAATGAGATAAATTAAAAAGTGGATAGTTCAACTAGGTTAGAATCTTACTTTAAAGAATCTACTAAACATATTGAGCATATGATAGAAGCAAAGGAGGAGTTAATCCTCCCCATAGATAGTTATGATAATCTAAAAAAGATAGAAAGATTTGCTTTAAATACTCTTATTTTTAGATTCTCTAAACTTCAAGATCTATTAGGTAGTAAAATTTTTAGACACTATTTAGAATATAACGGTTTTTCTACCATTGAGAGCAGTTTTTTCGATATTTTAAAAGAGCTTGAGAAACAGAGTATCATCGATATTGATAGCTGGAATGAACTAAGAGAACTTAGAAATGATATAGCTCACGATTATCCAGATGAGTTTGATGAGATGATTCAAAAAATAAATCTTTTTGTAAAAAAAAGTGATAACCTAATCGATATAGCAAAAAAGCTGGAGCAAAAATATTGTGAGACTAACTCAAAAAGAGATTGAAATTATAAAAAATACCATAAATAGATATATAAAAGATTCTAAAATATATCTATTTGGAAGTAGATTAGATGATAATAAAAAAGGTGGAGATATAGATATTTTTATCATCTCACAAGAGAACTCTTATGAGTTAAAGATAAAAATCAGATCTAAACTAAAATATCTATTACATAAACCCATAGATATTATCTTTCATAAAGATTTTAAAAAAGATATAGAAAAAGAGGCTTTAAAAGGGATTCTACTTTAAACTTTTTTACTCATCTATCTGCTTCTCCTCTATGGATAGTGCTTTTGTGTGTAGTAGAGCATCTGCTATCTTTTTTCTAGCACTCTCCACTAAACGGGAGAAAGTTGGTCTGGAGATTCCCATTTTATCAGCACACTCTTGCTGATATAAACCCTCAAAATCTGCTAAACGGATAGCTTCAAGTTCATCCTCTCTTAGACGAATCCACTCTAACTCAAAACCTTTAATCCCACAAGGTTTATAACATACCGCACTATGATCGGCAGATATTGTTCTGTTTTTTCTTCTCCTACCAACCATTCTTCTACTCTTTGATTTTTATATTTCCATCTATGAAGTTTTTTATAACCTCATCAGCTGTTAAACCATCTTTTTCTCTAATCTTTTGTACTTTAAGATTTATAGATTCTAACGCCTCTTTCATATTTTCACCAACAGCACGAACCAAAATAATATCACACCCCTTTAAAGCTTCAACATCTTTTCTATGTGAGTTTGTATGCTCTTGATGCGAAAGTTCTGAGTGGTTATGTTCATCATTATGACGATGGGCATGATGACCACCATCATGGTGTTTATTTGGTACTAACTCTATAAGTTTACTATCCTCATATATCGCAAAGTAAGCACTTTGCCCTGTTCTTTTTATAACTGTTTGTTTATCTTCACCAACTGCTAAAACTATTTTCATTTTTAATCCTTTAATTTATATTTGATCTTTTAATCGCATAATTTATCGATAGAGCAAAAGGTATCGCAAAAAATGCTAATACAGCGGCGATAGTATAGGTTGTATCAAGCCCTAACTTATCACCAAAAAATCCCATCGCTAAAACAACGATAGAGCTAATACTAAAGTTTATACTCATATATACACTATTTATAAATGTTGGCATCTTTGTATCTACCTCATGTATAATTGACAACATCACAGGTCCATTAGCAAACATAAAAATTCCTAAAAATGCTAAAAGTACAAACATACTATATATACTGCTACTCCACAAAAAAAGTGTCATAGTTATAGCTGCTCCACTTGACATTATCACTAATGTTTTTTGTCTCCCTATCTTATCAGATATATTTCCAGATAAAAATGTTCCTATCACACCAAAAAACTGTAAAACAGATAAAGCTATACTAGCATACCAAATAGAGAAACCATTTTGTGTTAAATAAACAGCTAGATAGAGAGTTGTTGCCATCTTCATAGCTGATTGGAAAAACATAAATCCACCCATCGCACTAAAAAGTGGTAAAAATCTTTTCACCTCCCTCATAGCATCACCCTTTTCACTCTTTTTAGTAAACTTTTTTTGAGTAAAATTAAAATCTTTTAAGCGAAAGTATAAGATAAATGAAGCTACAAAACCAAACGGCATCAATCTCCAAGTTCCATCTAAACCCCATAAAGATACTGCTCCTGTGATTAGAAGTGGTCCAACTGTTCTAGCCAACTCTCCACCAACCATATAGTAGCTCATCCCTTTACCAATTTTACCCTCAGATGAGGCTTTTATAATACCAGGAGATGGTATATGAAAAAGTGTAGAGCTAATACCTGAGATGATAAGTAACATAACTAAAATAGCATATGAGTTAGCAGAGCCTAAAAGAGACATAACTAAAGCGGTAAGAGCTGGTGAGATTATCACAAAGTATCTAGCATCTGTTCTCTCAGCTAAAAGTCCAAAAAATGGATTTAGTAGCGAAGGTAATTTCCTTGCTATATCTAAAAAAGCACTCATAACAAGTGACATACCAAGCTTCTCAATAAGTAAAGGTAAAATTGGTGCTAGAAAAGCTGAGTATGTATCGTGAGCTAGGTGAGCAAACGAGATGGTATATACTTGATTCTTTTGTTTATTGTTTTTCATAAAATCGATTATAACGAACATATGTTCAAAATGTCAAGATAATTTATATCTTTTTAACATAAAACTTTTTTAAATATCTCCAACATAGAATCTGTTTGTATAGGTTTTGTCATATATCCAGATATATTTAACTCATCTGAAAACTCACTCTTTTCTAAATCGTTCCAAGCAGAGTAGATAATAACAGCTATATCTTTATCAGTTTTACGAATCTCTCTTATAAATTTTGTACCACTCATATTTGGCATCCTTATATCTGAGATGATAAGATCAAAATCACCATTTTTATACTTCTCTAAAGCATCGATACCATCATCAGCTATCAGCACACTAGAAAAAAGACTGCTAAAAAGGTCTCCATAAGCAGATTGTATCAATTTATCATCTTCAACATACAAAAGCTTTAACTCTTTTGTACACTTTAATATCTCATTTATCACTTATAAAACCCTATTGTATAAATTGTTGTTGAATTAGACCATTTAAAAAAATGGTCTTTCTAGTGGGGATAAACTATTTAGTAAGTCTAACTCTTACAGATTGTTCGTGAGCAGTTAAACCCTCAGTATTTGCGATTAAAGCACACTCTTCACCTATCTCATTTATCGCTTTATGTGAAAATGAAATTATTGAGGTTTTTTTCATAAAGTTTTCAACACCAAGTGGTGAGTAAAACTTAGCAGTTCCACCTGTTGGTAAGGTGTGGTTTGGACCAGCTACATAATCACCTATCGCTTCTGGTGTGTTATGACCTAAGAAAATAGCACCAGCATGTTTGATAAGTGGTAGAAGCTCAAATGGTGACAGTGTTGCTACCTCTAAATGTTCAGGAGCTATCTCATTCATAAGAGATATAGCTTCATCCATAGTTTCAGTAACTATGATAGCACCTCTCTCTTCAATCGATTTTCTAGCTATCTCTTGACGAGGAAGTTTTACTAACCAGTTCTCTATCTCAACTTTTACCTCATCAGCTAACTTTTGTGATGGAGTTATAAGAATCGAACTTGCCATCTCATCATGTTCCGCTTGTGAAAGTAAATCTATCGCTAGATGGTTAGCATTAGCAGAATCATCAGCTAAGATACCTATCTCACTAGGTCCAGCTATCATATCTATATTTACATCACCAAAAACCATCTTTTTAGCAGTCGCTACAAATATATTACCTGGTCCTGTTACAACATCAACTTTAGGAATCGTCTCAGTTCCATAAGCCATAGCAGCGATAGCAGAAGCACCACCAACTTTATAAACTTGTGTAACACCACACAGATGACAAGCAGCTAATAGTAGTGAGTTTGGATCATTTTCTGGTGTTGGTGTACAAACTACAATATTTTCAACACCAGCAACTTGAGCTGGAATCACATTCATAAGAAGTGAAGATGGATAAGCAGCTTTTCCCCCCGGGATATAAAGACCAGCAGAATCAACAGCAGTTACCCTTTGACCTAAGATAGTACCATTAGCCTCATCATCAAACCAAGATTTTGGTTTTTGCTTTTCGTGATAAACTTTGATTCTATCATAAGCTAAATGTAGTGATGATTTTAGTTTTTCATCTAGTTCATCATAAGCTTTAGACATATCTTCGGCTGATATTTTTAAATCATCATCAGATTGAGGTGTCCAGTTATCAAATTTAGATATATGTTGTTTTAAAGCTGAATTTTTATCAGCTTTAATCTCATCTATAATATTCCCAACGATAGAGCTAACATGAGCCATATCCATTTTACCCCTTTGGAGCAACTCATCAAACTGAGATTTAAAATCATTAGAACTAGTTGTAGTAAATATCATTTATCATTTCCTTTATATAATTATAGCTACTTTTTAGCTGTATCTTTTTTTAGTTTATCAAACTCTTTTTTCACTATCTCTAAGGCATTATAAAAATCTTTTGCCCCTAAAGCACCAGGGATAGGTTTAAACATAGGATTTCCATCTGGATATAAAAACCAGATTGTTGGTGTTCCTGGACTCCATAAAGCTTTTGGTATATAATCATTCTCATCACTATAAGAGATGATAGATACAAAGTTTTTATTTAAAGCTTTTATCACTTTTTCATCTTTTAGTGTTGTGTTATCTAAAATCACACAATATTTACAAGTGTGGCGAGATGAGATAAACATTATAGGTTTTACCTCTTTTTTTGCCATATCTACACCAGTTTTAAAATCTTTTGCCCACTCAATCTCTTGAGAAAATAGTGATGTTACCAATAACAAAAATGTTACTATTACTTTTTTAACCATTTTTTTTAACCTTTTTTAAAATCTCTTTTGCACACTCTAACTCTGTTTTATTTGTAACATCAACAACTATATCAGCCAATGCTAAATACTCAGGTCTTCTCTCATCATATAGTTTTTTAGCAGCTTCCAAATCACTTAGAAGTGGTCTTTTTTTGAGCTTTTTCTCAGCATTAGGATGCTCTTTGATTCTTTTTAAGATAGCTTCAAAAGGGGAATCTAAAAGAACAACTGTCCCTATTTTTTTTAGATTCTTAACTTTATAAAAACCACCACCTGTTGAGATTATAGTGTTTTTTACACTTGATTCAAGCCATAAAGATAAGTTTTTTTCTAGGTTTCTAAAATATTTTTCACCATCTTCTTGGAAAATCTTTTTAATTTTTCTATTTTCCATACTCTCTATCAAATCATCTGTATCGATAGCAATATAGTTAGAGTTTTTGATAACCTCTCTAGCTACACTACCCTTACCTACTCCCATAAAACCTATAAATATAATATTTTTCAAAAATACTCTCCTAATTTGTAAACATACTCATATCAAAGTCTGGCTTTGTTTTTATCGTTTTTCTATATATCAACATTGGTGAAACAACATTATATTGTAAAATAGCCATACTTATGATAAAAAATATAGCTGATGGCTTCAATAGCGATGGGATATAAAAAGCAAATACAAACCCAACTAATGATGATATAAAAAGTATAAACTGAATCTTAGATAGTTTTTTATCTATCATCTCATTCATAGTTGGGATACTCATATACCCCATACCATTTAGATGAAACCAAACTAAAAAAGGGATAATTTTATAAAGCATCCCTATCATTATAGATAAGATAAAACCACCACCTAAAAGTATAGCTACAATAACTATATATTCATGTTTAAAATACTCATCAAATATCCAAAGAAATGAACCAAGTGTTAAAAAGATAGAAGCACTTCTCCAGTACCAAACTGTTACATCACTTATAGGACGACGGCGACGACCTAGTTTTATCCAAACAGTTGTAGCAAATGCCCAAAAGAAAAGTGCTATCCAAGCTTTACCGATGATACTATACTCTTCAAAATATACAGATGTAAAAAACCAGATAAGTAAACCTAAAGAGATAAGTATAACAACCCTCTTTTTACAAAACTGTTTAAATTTTGGGGCTACATAAAACATTGGTAAAACTTGAAAAGTAACACCAATGATGAGGATACCAGCAAAACCAAAAACACCCCAAACACTATGTATATTTGCTATAATATTTCTATACTCTATAAGATTAACATCAACATAGCTATATAGTAAAAATATCCCCATTATAATAGTAAAAGTGGCAAAAACTAAACTTGTAGCCATCGCTTTAACTGTGGCATTGAAGTTTTTAACAGTTAAGATTCCCATAACAACCGATGAGATGATAATAAAAAAACCAGTTCCAAGTAAAAATATAGCTAAACTATCTAATATAGTGTTTTCATAATTTAAACCAAAAAGCATAAATATACTACCAAGCATCAAAAGTGTATGTGAAATTTTAGCCATTAAACTAACTCTGGGAATCACAGCTCCAGCTAAAACTGGTAACATCTGAGTTAATGACCCTAACATAATAAACCCTAAAAAGCCTATGGTAAGTGTATGTGTTATGATGATAGAATCTAAAGCATATCTATTCATAAGTGTATTAGAATCACTAAAAAAGATTAAAAAACCAGCCACAATAGCAAAAAGTGGTGCTGAGATATAAAATCTTACTGGTGCTGATATTGGTGGTGCTTGATCTACCGATAAACCATTAAGCTCCACGATAAACTCCTAAATCTTTACTCAACAATCAAAGAATCCATCATAGAAACAATTCTATCTGAATCAGCCATAAGATGTTGCTGTGCCATAGGATAAAGCATCTGTTCCTCTTTCATATTATGTTGTTGTAAAAGAATCATCAAAGTTTCACTAAGACCAAAAAACTTATCTTTGTTGTTTGTATCTATCGCCTCACACATCTGAGTCATTAAAGCTCTCATCTGAATATGCTCTTGTCTCATCATAGCTGTTGGACCTTGAGTCATACCTGTTTTTTGTTCAAACTCAACAAACATAACTCTCTCCTCCATCTGAAAATGTCTCTCTGTCTCTTTTTGAAACTCAACACAAGCATCTTTCGCATCAGATAAAGAGTTTGTAGCAACCGCTTCCATCTTAGCAAATAGTTCATCACATCTAGCATGATCTGATGATAAATATTCTTTTATTGTAGCCATAGTTTACACCTTTAAAATAATTTGTATATTATATATAAATTTCATTAATATAATCGGAACATTTTGGATATAATCATTTTAAATTATATTGTATATAACATAAGGATATTTATATTGTTTTTTGAACACCTTAGAATAAAAATCATTTTTGTACTACTTTTTGGGATAATATCGGCATCTTTATTCAATTATAATAAAGTAAATCAAAATCGTGAAATAAAAGTAGAGTTAGATAAATTTTCTAAAAAACTTCAACTAAGTCTTGAAGCTATTATGGAGGAAAACCACTCTGAAGCTGAATCTACTAATGATATAATAAGTGGGGAAGAGATCCTTATAGATATACTAGATAGCGCACCTAAAGCTGATGAAGATATGAAAATAAGATTACGGGAGCAACTTTATAAACACCTAAAACCACTATACCAAATAGTAAAAAGTGAAGGTGTATCAAATTTTCAGTTTATTTTACCTGATGGTTCTATTTTTTTAAGTATGAAAGATCCTAAAAAATTTGGAGATAAACTCTACAACAATAAACTCTATTTAAAAAGTATTAACAATAAGCAACGGGGTCAAGTCTCTGGTTTTGAGATAGATAACAATGAACTAACATACAGCTATATATTCCCACTTTTTGATGATGAAGATATCTATATTTCAGATTATAAAATCTCATACCCTATTAATTATATACAAGATTTAATGCTAGATATAGATAACATTAAAACAGACTATATACCTATGAACAAAAAATTTAAACAATCTGATTTTGATGATAAAGAGCTAGAAAAGATAAACAAAAAGATACAAGATGGTGAAGTGTTTACACAATATATTCAAAATAGTTCAAATTCAGACATAGAAGTTGTATCTTTTTTACCTATCACTAATGTTGATGATAGTACAGTATATGGTTATCTAACATCTTACTCTAAAGGTAGATATATAAAAGAGATTATACTTAGATATGAAAATGAAAATATTTTATCATTATCTATACTTCTTCTTATCCTTATACTTCTATACAAGCTAACTCTTCATCAAGAAAAAATTAAAGATGAAAGAGAAAGATTTCAACTAGCGATAGATAGTTCTCATGATGGTATTTGGGATTGGAATATCGTAAAAAACAAAACATATTTTTCACCTAGATGGAAAGAGATTATCGGGTTTGAAGAGAATGAGCTAAGTGATGACTTCTATGAATTAAAAATCAGAATACATCCAGAAGATAAAAATAAATTTATAAATGAGATAGATGCTCTGCTAAATGCTAAAAAAAGTATCTTTGAGTGTGAATATAGAGTTCAACATAAAAATGGTGATTGGGTATGGGTACTTGGTAGAGCAAAAGCACATTTTAGTAAAAATAATGTTGTACTTAGAGTTGTTGGTTTCCATAGTGATATAACACTTAAAAAAGAGTATGAAGCTCAACAAGCACAACTAATTCAAGAGTTAAAAGATGTAGCTACTTCAAAATCTGATTTCTTAGCAAATATGTCTCATGAGATTAGAACACCTATGAATGCTATACTTGGGTTTATACAGATTCTTATAAAAGATGAGAGTGATGAGGAGAAACTAAAGAAATTTAAAATCATAAATCAATCAGGTAAATCTTTACTTAGAATCATAAATGATATTCTTGATTTTTCTAAAATAGATAGTAACAAAATGCTAATAGAAAATATACCATATAATATAAAAGATACTTTTAAACATGTTGTTGAGCTTTTTAAAGCTAGAGCTAGTGATAACTCACTAAATTTAGTTTTAAATATAGATGAGAACACACCAAACAAAATTTTAGGGGATCAAGTAAGGGTTGAGCAAGTCTTATCAAATTTAATAAGTAATGCTATAAAATTTTCTAAACAAGATGGAACAATAACTATAAACTTATCTTACGATCAAGAGAATTCATCTGTTAGGTGTGAAGTTATAGATACAGGTGTTGGTATATCTAAAGAAAAAATTGATGATATATTTAATGCTTTTACTCAAGAAGATAGCTCAACTACTAGAAGATTTGGTGGAACAGGTCTTGGTTTATCTATCTCAAGAGCATTATGTGAGCTTATGGGTGGTTCAATCGGTGTAGAGAGTGAACTTGATAAAGGAAGTGTTTTTTATTTCACACTAAATATAATTGAGGTTGAAGAAGAGATAGATAAAAATAGTGTAGATTCTATAAATTCTGATGATAATCAACTAAAAGGTGAGATACTAATTGTTGAAGACAACAAAACAAATCAACTGCTCCTAAGTATGTTACTAGATGATTTCGATCTTGATTATACTATCGCAAATGATGGTCTAGAGGCTATTGAGAAACTTCAAAACAATAAATTTGATCTTGTACTTATGGATGAAAATATGCCAAATATGAATGGTATAGAGGCGACAAAAGCTATAAGAGAGATGCCTGAGATAAAAGATATACCTATCATAGCTGTAACAGCAAATGCTCTTGATGGTGATAGAGAAAGATTTATCGATGCTGGTATGGATGACTATCTAGCTAAACCTATCGAGGTTGATAAACTAGAAGTAATATTAAAGAAATTTTTAACAAAGGAGAAGTAAGTAATGTATATAAAAAGCTTTTTATCAATTTTACTGTTATATAGTATATTACAAGCTGACGAACGGAGTTTCAACCAAATTATACATGAAAACCAAATTGATTTAGAATTAAAATCATTAAAAAGTTGGATAAGAACTTTCAACTCTCAAGAGAAGCTAAAAGAGTATGGTTTTGAGATCTCTGAAACAGAGAGATTTATAATTTTAAAAGGTTTAAAAGATAGACAAAGACAATCTAAAAAAAGATACTCAAGGAGAATAAGATAATGAGATTATTTAAAATACTAATCATTGCACTATTTCTAACTAATTCATTATATTCTGAAGATATATGGTTAGAGGATAAACAAGAGGTTGAGGAGAGTAACTGGAACTATTTTGGTGACTTTAAAACATATTTAGCATATATACATAAAGATAAAGAGAAAGATGGTATTAAAGATTTTAATGAGCTTATGAACTATAACTCTATCCAAATGAATGTTGATTATTTAAATGGAAATTTCTACTTCTCTATGACACCTTATGCTTATATATATTTTACAGATTCTGGTGATGAGTTTCAAGGTTCAAACTATACGAATGCTTTTAAATTTCAAGATTTTTTCTTTAGAAGTTTTTATATGAGTTATACTATGGATAACACAACTATCGGTATAGGTATATTACCTTTTAGTAATAGCTCACCTATGCAATACTCTAGCGATTACTACCAAGATGGAGAGGGTATAAGTACCATAAGTGACCTAGATCCACTAGCTATTTTTATGAAATATAGATTTAGTGATACAAATAAAATACTAATTGGTGCTGGTGTTTTAAATACAGCTTTTATACCTGATGGTCAATATATAGATGAACACAACATAGATGATAGTTGGGGTTTATTTGCTACTCAAACTATCAATCAAGATAAACTTAAAATCATAAATGATTTTAAATATACAAATGTATATTATGATGGTATTCAAACTGGTGAATTTTATAACCTAGGTATTAGTCTATCTTATGATGATTCTGAATATTCAGGGTGGACATTTTATAATGCTTTAGCTTTTAGTTTATACCAAAACAACTCTATAAATATAAAAGATCAAGTCTTAAAAAATATGGGCTTAACTGAAATTCCAGCTGATTATGCCCAAAGTTTTGTGTTTGATGATAGAACATATACAGGTGCTTCACACCTACTAGGTTTTAGAAAAGATGTAGATCTATTTAGTTTTGAATCATTTATTAACTTCGAATGGTTCCATGTATTTAATGACTGGACATCTGCGAATAAAGGAGCATTATATAACTCAAACTGTACACAAGTTGGTAATGTTAGGAACGATTCATTTTTCTTAAATTATGGAGTTAGAATCAGTGAACTTTCAACTTTTAAAATCAACTATGCCTATATAGAATTTAATGAGATTGAAAATATTGGAGCTCCAAGTTCAACTCCTGTACTAGATTCTTACGGCCCAAAAAGAAGTTTAGCGGAGATTTTAAAACTATCTTTCTCTTATAAATTTTAACATTTATAAAACAGCTATCTAAACTTTCTAAGTTTAGATAGCCACTACTCTAATCTTTACTAACTACAAAAAGATGTAAATATCCATAATATTTAAACAATTTCATATTTTTTTCCAAATCTATATCTGATTGTATAGAGATAAGAAGCTCTCCAAGAGCATCATCATCTAAATCACCTATATATTTATGGTTACTATGCTCTAACGCATTTAAGCGAACTATACGATGTGTTGGTGTTTTTGTATCTAAAATCCATATTTTCATAACATCATTATACATAATAGTTCTTTCAAACCATATTTTATATCTAAAAAATATATTTATTATAAATTTTAGATATAATATAAATAAAAAGGGGTAATATGAAAAGGGTTGTTATATTTTTAATTCTTTTAAATTCATTGGTTTTTTCAGCAAATAGTTCTATTTCAGAAAAAGAGAAAAAAGCTAGACTTGAAAAACAGATTCAAATAGAGATGGAAAAAGAGAAAAAATACTCAAAAGAGCAAGTGTTTTACAATGAAGAAAATTACGATTTCAAAGGTGCTGAAGTTGATCCAGCGATAGTAGATTCTATCCAAAATATAGAGGTTCAAGATGACTTCGATATGGATTCAGTATACGATTAATATATAGAGTATAATACTCTATATATCACTTAACTCCTGAGCATAACCTATCATAGTTGTAAAATGTTCAGTATATAACGCAGCACTTCCAACTAAGATTCCATCTACATTATTAAGAGCTAAAACATCTTTAGCATTTGTAACTTTTACACTACCACCATATAAAAGTGGAGCTATTGATTTAGCTTTTAACTCTGTATGTATAGATTCTATATCTTCAAGTGTTGGTGTTAAACCTGTACCTATCGCCCAAACAGGCTCATAGGCTATGATTAGGTTCTCATAATCTGTGTCTATTCCATTATATTGAGCTGAGATATACTCCATCATTTTCTCTTTAGATGCCTCACGAACCTCTAAAGGCTCACCGATACAGTAAACTATCTTGTAACCTAACTCTTTATAAAAGTTAAACTTTCTTACCAATTCATCTTGTGTTTCACCTAAGATATGTCTTCTTTCACTATGCCCAATAAGTATAGTTTTAATCCCAAACTCATCCAACTGCTCTGTACCTATCTCACCAGTAAAAGCACCATTTTGAGTAGCATAAGCGTTTTGTGCACCTATGGTAACTTTACCATCATTAGAATCTAAGCTTGACATTGCAGGAAAAACTAAAACTTCCTGAGTTACACCACTATCTTTGATATAACTTTCTAATTCATCTACATACACTTTAGTCTGTTTACGAGTAAAATTTGTTTTTAAGTTTGCTGCAATAATCATCTTAATTAATCCTCTTCTATAACTAACGGTAATACACCTGGTAAAATTTTACCCTCTAAAAGTTCTAATGAAGCTCCACCACCAGTAGAGATAAAACTCATCTCTTCAGCAAGACCGATTCTTTGAACCAAGTCAGCAGTATCTCCACCACCAACAACAGTAGTAGCATAAGAATCTGCTACAAAGTGAGCGATTTTAGATGAACCACGAGCAAATTTTTCCATCTCATAAACACCCATAGGTCCATTCCATAAGATAGTTTGAACATCACTAAGTGCTTCACGATAAAGTCTTACAGTTGCTGGTCCAATATCAAGACCCATCCAGTTATCTGGAATCTCTTGAGCTGGAACTATTTTACTAACAGCATCAGCTTCAAATTTATCAGCAGCTATAACATCAACAGGTAGGTAAAATTTTACACCCCATTTCTTAGCTTCATCCATAACTTGTTGAGCATCTTCAAGTAAGTCATCTTCAACTAACGATGCTCCTACATTGTAACCCATCTGTTTTAAAAATGTAAAAGCCATACCACCACCAATAAGAATCTTATCAACTCTAGGTAGTAAGTTTGTTAATGCTTCAAGCTTACCTGAAACTTTTGAACCACCAATAATAGCAGCAAAAGGGCGAATAGGCTTGTTAATAAGTTTAGCAAAAAACTGAATCTCTTTTAAAAGTAAAAAACCAGCTGCTTTATGTTCATCATCAAAAAACTCTGCTATACCAGCAACAGATGAGTGCGCACGATGTGAGACACCAAAAGCATCATTGATATAAAAATCAGCCATATCTGCTAACTTTTTAGATAGCTCTGTATCATTTTTAGTCTCACCAGCTTCATAACGAAGATTCTCTAGTAGTAATACCTCTGTTGGTTGTAAAGCTTTAGCTTTAGCCACAGCATCTTCACCAACAACATCATTAGCTAAAGTCACTTCCCTTTTTAAAAGTTGGTGTAATCTTCTAGCAACAGGTTTAAGTGAGTATTTTTCATTCACCTCACCCTTTGGACGACCTAGATGTGAAGCGATAATAACAGCACAATCTTGATCTAAACAGAAGTTTATAGTAGCTATCGCTGAACGGATTCTTCTATCATCAGATATATTTCCAAAATCATCCATAGGTACATTAAAATCACATCTAATAAATACTTTTTTCTTCTCTAAATCGAGTTTTTTTATGCTTAAGAGTTCCATAATTTTCCTATTTGCTAATGTGGATAGCCATATCGATAAGTCTCATAGAGTAACCCCACTCATTATCGTACCAAGCCATAATTTTAATCATATCTCCACCAATTACCTGAGTTAAATCCTCAGCAACGATAGAGCTATACTCACAACCTACGAAATCTTGAGATACTCTCATCTCTTTATCCATAAGTAAAAGACCTTTAAGTTTAGTCTCTGCCATCTCATTAAATACAGCAGTTACTTCCTCTTTAGTTGTTTGTTTAGATACAACAACATTTAAGTCAACCATAGAAACATCTGGCGTTGGAACACGAACAGATTGACCATGAAGTTTACCTTTAAGTTGTGGCATAACAAGGCTGATAGCTTTAGCAGCACCAGTTGTAGTTGGAATCATATTGATAGCACCTGCTCTAGCACGACGCTTATCTTTAGAGTGTTTTACATCTAAAATATTTTGGTCATTTGTATAAGAGTGAATCGTTGTCATAAGACCTTTTTCAATTCCAAAAGCATCATCTAAAACTTTAGCAACAGGACCTAAACAGTTTGTTGTACATGAAGCGTTTGAAACGATTTTTTGTCCAGCATACTCTTCATGGTTTACACCCATAACAAATGTATCAGTAGCTGTATCTTTAGATGGAGCAGAAAACAGAACTTTCTCAACACCATTATCGATATGAACTTGAGCAGATTCTTGAGTTAAGAAAACACCTGTACACTCTAAAACCATATCAGCACCACAATCAGCAAATTTAAGATTTTTAGGATCACGGTCTGAGAAAACTCTGATTTTATGTCCATCAATACTTATGTTTTCTTCATCAATTTGCTCAACTTCACTTTTAAGAGTTCCATGAACAGAATCATTTTTTAGAAGATAAAGCATCATATCCATACTAGCCATATCGTTTATAGCTACAATCTCAACATCGTTTCTTGTTGCTGCGATTCTCGCAACACAACGACCAATTCTACCAAATCCATTAATTGCTATTTTAAGTGCCATTATATTTCCTATAATTTTTTAACTTACCCTACACCAAACCATAGTTTAAGATGGTTTTTTAGGTGGAGTTAGTTTTAGTTGGGTTATTTTATCCAAACTTAGTTATAATTCGTATTAAATTAGCGTTGAAGAGATAAATGAGAAAAAATAATCTAAAAACTGTTGCTCTTTTTGGTGGTTCATTTGATCCTCCACATATTGGTCATGAGAGTATTGTTAAAGAGATTCTTAAACTTAAACTGGTTGATGAAGTTGTCGTTATGCCAACATATCTAAACCCTTTTAAGTCAAAATTTTACGCTCCATCTTCGTTAAGACTAAAATGGTTAAAAGAGATTTTTAAACCATATAAAAATGTTAAGATAGATAGTTATGAGATAGATTTAAAAAGAAAAGTGGCATCGATAGAGAGTGTTCACCATCTTTTAAAAAAATATCAAAAAATATATCTTGTAATTGGTGCTGATAATCTAGAATCGTTATCTAAATGGTATAAATATGATGAACTAAAAGAGTTAGTTACATTTGTAGTTGCCACAAGAGATAACATTAAAGTTCCCACCAATTTTATAAAACTTAAGGTCGAAGAGGATATCTCTTCAACTTCATTAAGAAAGTATATAGATAAAAGTAAATTATCAACTATATCTTCAGATGAGATAACAAAATTTTACAAGGAAAACAATGACAAATAGAATAGATAATATAACAGAGGTGTTAGATAGAAACAAAGCTGAAAATATTGAGGTTTTTGATCTAAAAGAGAAAAACTACTTTGTTGATTATGCGATTATAGCATCATCATTAGGTACAAAGCACACTTTAGCACTACTAGATCACTTAAAAAAAGAGATCAAACCAGCAGAAACATTTAACAATGTAGATGAGAGTGGGGATTGGGTTGTTATAGATTTAGGTGATATACTTATCCACATAATGACACCAGAGTATAGAACAAAATATGATATGGAAAAATTCCTAAGCTCATTAGCTGAAGGGAAAGATGGAGATACTTTATAAAAAAGTATCTTTTTTAAACTACTTCCTAAAAGAAGTAGTTTAATTCAAAGCGGTATTCATTATATGATAGATCTGCTTTTGTATTACCATTTATATCTACAATATTATCTTCATAATCAGCAAATCCAAGTCTAATTTTAGCTTCTAAATTATTTCCAATATTTTGTCTCATATCAATATGAATAACCTCAGCATCACCAACAACACCAACTTTTTTATCATCTGTATCTTGGATAGCATAACGAGCCATTACACTAAAACCATCTGTTTTTGAAGTATAACCTATCCTTGCCATATATGTTTTTGTGTTAGCATTCCAGTTATATTGCCCCATAGCACGAGTAAATCCACCTGTTGGGAAACCTCTCCATGGAGTAAGTATATCAGCTTCATCAGCTACTTTAGAATATCCAAAACGAGCTAAAATAGAATCGTTTTTAATATCTAACTTTAAAGCTAGTAGATTAGTATCTAAACTTTGTTTAGCACTATCTTTATATCCATCATGCTTACCTTTTAAATTTGCTACATCATAAGAAGCATTAAGAGAATCAAACTGTTCCATATATCTAACAGCTGGAATAATTTTCCATTTACCACCAACTGGAATTGTATAAGAAGATTCAAAAGTCAAATTATTAACTACATCAGGAACCATTGCATAGCTCAAATTTAATTTTAAATTTTTTACTGATTTATTTGTGATAGTAGCAATAAGTAATGAGTTGTCATCACCTATCCTTTCAACTGTTAAATTTTTATTTATAGCAGAATCATCATTTTGAGACCATTTATCTGGAGTAGAACCACCAGCAAGGGCTATAACATCATGAGTAGTTGTATGGTCTTTAAGTTTTTGTTTCGCTAAATAAGCTAACTTGATAGTTGTTTTTGGAACATCTTTTATAGTAGCACTCAAACCATCAAATGTGTTTGGAATCATTTTTGTATCGTTTGATTTTGTAAAAACACTCTCAAAAAGTTGACGACCTAATACAAATGATGTTTTACTAAGATCATATTGTAAATATGCTTGACCTAAAACACTCATACCATAGTGGTTAGTTGTCGTAGCATCATAACGGCTAAGAGTATCTTTACCAGCTTTTAGTGAACCCAGATCAGATATATCTTCACGGAAAAAAGATGGGTTTTGAGAGGTGTATAAACCTAGTGTAGAGCTAAAACCTGAGAAAGATGCTGTTTTATATACAAAACTACCACCTATACCCATCGCTTTAGTATCAAGTTTAGAATCATCATTCCAGTTCCATAAGAACATATTTGATCTAAGGCGACCGTAGAAGATACCCTCTGAAAAAATATCACCAAGGTTATCCACTGACGATGGAAGTTTGTTATACTCAACAACCATATTACCCTTTAGAGTAACCTTATCACTTTTTAATGTTGCCTGAGCAGATGATACCAAACTAAAAGCTGTTATAACAGCCAAACTCATCTTATTTATCTTCATCTAAAACCCTTTATTTATACTAATTAATTGTTTTAGATTATAGGCTATTTCTTATTATATACTTCTAAATCTTTGGCAAATATAAAACGATTTACACCATCATGATACTCATGTGCTAAAACTTTATCGTGTACTTTTAATATCGAATCTACTAAATACAATCCTAAACCAAAACTATTTTTAGATGGGTTCTCTTTAGTAAATGGCTCAATATAATATTTAATTGGGTGTTTAATACACTCACCAACACTTTCAAAACATAATTCATCATCTATCATTAATATTTTCATGTGTCTATCTGGTGAATATTTTATACCATTGTCTATCATATTTTTTATAGCAGTTGTATATAATCTATATGAAGCAAAAATCTTTATAGTTGCTTCTACCTCAACAGTCACACTATCTCTATCCACCATGGCCATATCGATAGCACCATCAATTATATCAACTAAACGATACTCTTTAAAATCTTTTTTATCAGATATGCTTGTCACCTCTTCTATAAGAGCAAATTCAGAAACAAGCGATTCTAATCTACCAAAAATAGAACTAAATCTATCTCTTTGCTTTTGAGTTGGTAACATCTGTGTAGCGATTGTTCCCTTAGCAATTGGTGTTTTTAGTTCATGCATAATATTTCTTAGAAAAAGAGTTCTGGATTCCAAAAGATTTTGTATCTTTTGTCTAGCTGATTCTAACTCGTTTGATACAAGACCTATCTCATCAGTAGCATTTGTTTTAAACGATATATCCATATCACCATTACCAAAAAGTGCTATCTTTCTTCTTAGACGGATAAGTGGTCTTAGCTTTTGTAAAATCATAAAAAAAGATATAAAAATGATAGCTATAACAGTTGAATATGTATATAAAACATTAAAATATCTATAAGGTTTTAGCTCCTCATCTTGAATTAAAATAGAAGCTCTTTGTGTTTGTATATAAAAGTATATTTGCTTATTATACTCAAGCATTGTAGCTCTTAGGTCAGTAACATATTGTTGAGTATATAAACCTTTTTTATCTAACATCAAAGATTGGTTTATATTTTTAAAACCCTCTTGCTTTAGAATCTCCCCATTAACAATCACTAGTTTTTGAGCTAACTTCTCTTTTACTATTTTTAGCTTGTATATAGCAAGATTAACCTCTAACATAGTTTGGGAACTATGACTTTGCTCATTAGCACGATATATCTGTGTAATGATAGAAAATTTAGTGAAAATATTGTTTATATACTCCCTCTTATTGAGCTTATAAAACTCAAAAAAAACCGCACTCACACTTATAATAGTTACAACTAAAGCAAAAAGTACAGTTATAAGTACAGCATGGTTTTTCAACGACATACCTACTGTTTTAATAATTTATACCCAACACCTCTTACAGATTCTATAAGAGTTTTATCACCTAGTTTGTTACGGATTCTACCAACCATAACATCTATACTTTTGTTTGAGCTATCCTCATTTATCGCATTTACATTATGGATAAGATCTTCACGAGAAACAACTAAACCTTGTTTAGCAATCATATAAGATAAGATTCCAAACTCAGCATTTGTTAAGTCAATATTTCTATTTTTGTATGTGATAACCATTGTTGATTTATCACATTTAAAATCACTTTTAGATTCATCTTTTGATTCTATCTTCGCTTCATATCTTCTAAGGACTGAGTGGATTCTAGCCTCTAACTCTCTAGGATCATAAGGTTTTGGAAGATAATCATCTGCTCCAAGTTCAAGTGCCTTGATTTTATCTGTAACATCACTTCTAGCTGATGAGATAATAATCGGGATATCTTGTCTCTCACGAATAGCCTCACAAACCTCTAAACCATCCATACCAGGTAGAGTTAAATCTAAAATAACCAGATCAAATGGCTCTAATTTTAATATACTTACGGCTTTAAAAGGGTCATCTTCTGTGACAACCTCAAACTTAAACTGCTCAAGATACTCAGTAAGTATCTCAGCTAACTCTAAGTCATCTTCAATCATTAATATTTTTGTCATAGAAGTATATTACCAAATCGTGGATAATGGTGAGTTAATTGGTTTGATTAAATATATTAATCTAAACCAATAAAGCCACATTATAAGCTATAAATGCCATCACATAAGCTGTTATAGATGTAAATGCTAAAAGGTAAAAAAAGTATTTTATACCACCAGCTTCCCTTGTAAATACAATCGACGCAGCTAAACATGGTAGATATATCATAATCACCACTATAAAAGAGATAGCTGAGGCAAATGGTATATTTTTTGATATAGCATCTATAAGTGAATCATTCTCCTCATCTACATCAGCACCAACAGCATATAAAACACCCAAAGTTGATACAACAACCTCTTTAGCAGCTAAACCAGCTTGTAGTGCTACACTCATTTTCCAATCAAATCCTAAAGGTTCAAAAATTGGCTCTGAAAACTTACCTATTGTTCCTAGATAACTTTGCTCTAATTTAGCCTCTTCTAGTTTATTTGAAAGTTCTATTTTTTCACTATCATTTTGTGTTTGTTCTATCTTTGTTTGGTACTCTTGTACTAACACCAAATTTTTAGGGTAGTTACTTAAAAACCAAATCAACATAGAAGCAGCTGCGATAAATGTACCAGCTTTTTTTAGATACATCATAGTTTTTGTTAAAACAGTATGCCATATAAGTTTAGCAGATGGTAATCTATACTTTGGCATCTCCATAACAAATGGTTCATCAGCACCCTTAAATGCTGTTAATTTTAATATTTTAGCAGCTACAAGACCTATCATAGCACCAGAAATATATATAGCAAAAAGTATATTCCCTGCCATTTCAGGGCTAAAAAATGCTCCAGCAAAAAGTACATAAACAGGTAGTCTAGCACCACAACTCATAAAACCGATGATAAAAAGTGTTAAAAGTCTATCTCTGTCATTTTTTAAGATTCTAGCACTCATATAAGCTGGAATCGAACAACCAAAACCAGTTACAAGAGGAATAAAAGACTGCCCATGAAGTCCAAATTTATGGAAAAAACCATCAAGTAAAAAAGCAACCCTAGACATATAACCCGTAGATTCTAAAAGAGCGATTCCTATAAAAAGTATGATTATATTTGGTACAAATAAAACAACAGCCCCTACTCCAGCTATAATTCCATCAACTATAAGGGAACGGATATCATCATTACTAATAGTAGCCCCAACAGTATCACCAAACCAACCAAAGAAACCATCTATCCAATCCATAGGTATAGAACCTATCTCAAAAGTTAATTGAAACAAACTCCACATAAAAAATAAAAATATTGGAATTCCAAAAAGTTGATGAATAAGGATAGAATCTATCTTTTCAGTTAGTGTTTTTTTATCCTCTTGTTTATTTTGTTTAATAACCTCAGCAACAATACCACGATTAAAAGAAGCATACTCTTCAGCAAAAGCCTCTTTTATATCATCAGAATCGTGATGAAGTTCTATATGTTTTGAAGCTTCAACAAGAATCGGTTGTAACTCTGTCCAAATTGGATTATCATGAATCCTTTGATATGTTTTTTTATTGTTTTTTAGTAGATTTATAGCTACATTTCTATATGAATTTTTAGCACCATATTTATGTTTATCAAGATACCAAACTATTTGTGCTATCTCCTCTTCAACAGGTTCACTAAAAATAAGCTTAGAACTTTGAACAACTTTCTCTTTTACATCAATAACAGCTTCTAAAAGTTCCTCAATACCCATTTTTGTGACAGCAGATACTTTTATACAAGGGATTCCAAGTAACTCTGACATATAAGAAGCATCTATATCTATCCCCTCTTTTTCAGCCTCATCACTCATATTTAAAGCTATAACCACATTTTTATTCATACTCATAAGTTCAGATGTAAGTTGAAGATTTTTTGCTAAGTTTGTAGAATCTACTACATTTATAATTATGTCATAACTCTCAGCACAAAGATATTCGTGAGTTACTCTCTCCTCAATCGTATAATCTGTAAAAGCATAAGTCCCAGGTAAATCAACAACAGAAAAATGGTAATCCTTATAATCAAATAAAACCTCTATTTTATCTACTGTAACCCCTGAAAAATTTCCAACATGAAGATGAGCATTTGATATGGAGTTAATCAACATACTTTTACCAACATTTGGCTGACCAACAAGAGCTATCTTAATATGATTAGCTATAACTGGACAAGTTTTTCCTATCATCTCATTCATATCTCTTCTACCTCTATAAGTTTAGCTTCTTCTGCTCTAAGAGCAATCCTCATTTTTCCAACTTTAATCTCTATGGTACTTTTTGCTGGAGCATGTTCAAGCACTTCTATTTCCGCATCTTTCATAATTCCAAATGAGATCAATCTTTGTTTTAAATCAGTTTTCGCAGTTAATTTTACAACTTTTACTTTAGAGTTTTTTTCACAATCTATTAATGTCATATTTTCCATATATTGTTCCTTAATTGAGAAATATTATCACAATCACTCTTAATCATATCTTTAATGATAGTGATTATTATTAACTTTTACTTTTTTTCTATTTCATTTGATATAATACATATAAAAAAGGTAACTTATGAAATTTTTATGGACACCGTCTTCCCACTTTAACTTAGCAAACTTATTTACATTTGTAAATATTACTGCTGGTCTTATGGCTACTTACTTCATCACTCAAAACAACTTTGTTCTTGCTATCATTCTTGCTTGGATTGGTGGGGCTTTTGATATATTTGATGGTAAAATCGCTAGAAAGTATAACTTATCAAATGAGTTTGGTGTTCAACTAGATAGCTTCGCTGACTTTTTAAGTTTTGTACTTGTTCCAGTATTTCTAATCTTTCAAGCTGTTTATGCCACTTCACTTGATGGTGGTTTACTTATCATATCTGCGATAGTGAGCATCTACTATGTTATCTCAGGTCTAAGAAGGTTGATTCACTTTAACATAAATACAGATGCTGGTTCAATAGATAAATACTTCACAGGTGTACCAACACCATTAGGAGCGATTCTACTATGGCTAGTTTACCTAACAAATGCTTATGAAATTCTACCTGCTGTTGTTGTTATAGCACTTATGGGTATTATAGGTTGGAGTTTAAACTCTACTCTAAAAGTTCGCCATCCGTAAATATTTGAGATGAAACTTTTTATTTACTTGCTAATTTAAAAAAATAAATTATTTATATAATTAATTTATTTTTTATATCCAAAGCAAACTTTTTAATATAGTTTGAA